>JAIXVS010000306.1 GCA_027482795.1 Rhodobacter sp. | reverse complement strand
CTGACCCCCGCCCCCGGCCTCAACTCTGGCCTGATGATTGCCGAGGTGACATCGGCAGCCTTGATGAGCGAGAATAAACATCTGGCAAACCCGTGCAGCACCGACAGCACACCCACATCGGCCAACCAAGAAGATCATGTTTCCATGGCCGCCCATGGCGCGCGCAGGCTAAAACGCATGGTCGCCAATTTGGATATGATCTTGGGGATCGAGGCGATTTGCGCCGCCCAAGGCATTGATGGGCGCGCGCCCTTGCAAACTGCCGCCCCCCTGCGCGCGGCCCTTGCCACGTTGCGCCAGCGCGTCGCCACCCTTGGCCAAGACCGCTATCTTGCCCCCGATTTGCAGGCAGCAGCGGATATGGTTGCCTCTGGCGCACTGGCCCATGCCGCAGGGGTGGAGATCGCGCTATGATCGAAGTGGTGCGCGGGAACAGCCCCCTGATCCTTGGCCTGCCCCATACAGGAACCGATATTCCAGCAGATTGCCTTGGCGCGCTGAATGACACTGGCCGCGCCATGGCCGATACCGATTGGCATAATGATAAGCTGTACGCAGGGCTGGTGGATGGGGCTACTTCCGTGCGCACGCCCATCCACCGCTATGTCATCGACGTGAACCGCGACCCCAGCGGGATCAGCCTATATCCTGGTCAAAACACCACGGGTCTTTGCCCGACAACCGATTTTGACGGGCGCGCGATTTACCTTGCGGGGCAGGAACCCGATGCCGCAGAAATCGCCCGCCGCACCGCCGCCTATCATGCGCCCTACCATAGCGCACTGGCCGCCGAGGTTGCGCGCATCAAGGCTTTGCACGGCTTTGCCATTTTGTACGATTGCCATTCGATCCGCAGCGAAATTCCGTTCCTGTTTGATGGCACCCTGCCAGATTTCAACATCGGCACAAACAGCGGCGCATCTTGCGCGCCTGTGATTGAAGCCTTGGTTCTTAGCCGCGTGCAAGCGGCAGCGGGCTATACCAGCATCCTGAATGGCCGCTTCAAAGGTGGTTGGACAACCCGCCACTATGGCAACCCATTGGGCGGCACTCACGCCATTCAAATGGAACTGGCGCAGCGCACTCATATCATCGAGGCCCCACCTTGGGCCATAGACCGCCCCCGCTTTGATGCCCTGCGCACCCATCTGCGCGCCATCCTAACCGATTTGCAAAATTGGAGACCGTAATGACCGATCCCCGCAATCCTGCCCCCATTAACCTTGACCGCCACAATACCCGTGTTGTCATGCCCGCCACAGTCAGCGTGCGCACCGCAAAATCTTGGCAGACCGAGGCGGCGATGCGGATGCTGATGAACAACCTGCATCCCGATGTGGCCGAAAACCCTGCCGAACTGGTGGTCTACGGCGGCATCGGCCGCGCCGCGCGCAGTTGGGCGGATTTTGACAGCATCATCGCCAGCCTAAAGGATTTGGAAGACGATGAAACGCTGGTTGTCCAATCGGGCAAGCCCATTGCCATCATCAAAACCCACACCGATGCCCCGCGCGTGCTGATCGCCAACTCCAACCTTGTGCCGCATTGGGCAACTTGGGATCACTTTAATGAACTCGACCGCAAGGGCCTTGCCATGTATGGCCAAATGACGGCGGGCAGTTGGATTTACATCGGCACCCAAGGCATTGTGCAGGGCACTTACGAGACATTTGTCGAGGCGGGCCGCCAGCATTACGGCGGCAACCTGAAAGGGCGCTGGATTTTAACGGGCGGCCTTGGCGGTATGGGCGGCGCGCAGCCCTTGGCCGCCGTTATGGCGGGGGCTTGCTGTTTGGCGGTGGAATGCAACCCTGATAGCATCGATTTTCGCCAGCGCACCCGCTATGTGGATGAAAAGACAGACAGTTTAGACGAAGCCTTGGCATTGATCGAGGCTTGGACAAAGGCGGGCGAGGCGAAATCTGTAGGCCTTCTGGGCAATGCCGCCGATGTCTTTCCTGAACTGTACCGTCGCGGTGTGCGCCCCGATATTGTGACAGATCAGACATCCGCGCATGACCCCCTGAACGGCTATCTGCCTCAAGGCTGGAGCATTGCCGAATGGAAAGCGCGCCGCGAAAGTGATCCCAAATCGGTGGAACGCGCCGCGCGCGCCAGCATGAAAACCCATGTCGCAGCCATGGTGGATTTTTGGAACGCGGGGGTTCCCACGCTGGATTACGGCAATAACATCCGCCAAGTGGCCCGCGATGAAGGGCTGGAAAACGCCTTTGCCTTTCCCGGTTTTGTGCCCGCCTACATCCGCCCGCTGTTTTGCCGTGGCATTGGCCCCTTCCGCTGGGTGGCGCTGTCGGGTGATCCGCAAGACATCTATAAGACCGACCAAAAGATGAAGGAGCTTTTTCCCGAAAACAAACACCTGCACAACTGGCTGGACATGGCGAGAGAACGCATTTCCTTTCAAGGCCTGCCTGCGCGCATCTGTTGGATTGGTCTGGGGGATCGCCACCGCGCAGGTCTGGCCTTTAACGAGATGGTCGCATCGGGCGAGCTATCCGCCCCCGTGGTCATTGGCCGTGACCATCTGGACAGCGGGTCCGTCGCCAGCCCCAACCGCGAGACGGAAGCCATGCGCGATGGGTCTGATGCCGTGTCTGATTGGCCGCTGCTGAACGCGCTGGTCAATACGGCATCGGGCGCGACATGGGTGTCGATCCATCACGGCGGCGGGGTGGGTATGGGGTTTTCCCAGCACGCAGGCGTTGTGATTGTGGCAGACGGCACGCCAGAGGCCGCCAAACGGCTGGAACGCGTGCTGTGGAACGATCCTGCCAGCGGCGTGTGGCGCCATGCCGATGCAGGCTATGCCGATGCAGTGGCCTGCGAGCGGGAGAACGGCCTGCGGCTGCCGCGAATATTAGGCTAGCGCGGCCTGCGCCGCAGCCCTAATGGCGCGGATATTCTCGCCATAGGGCGCGGGGCTATCCACCGATCCGCCGCGAAACACGGCAGATCCTGCGACCAAAACATCCGCCCCTGCCGCTGCCATAAAAGGCGCGGTGGTGGGATCAATCCCGCCGTCAATTTCAATATGCACGGGGCGATCCCCGATCATCGCGCGCAATTCGCGCACTTTGGTCGACATATCAATAAACTTCTGCCCACCAAAGCCGGGGTTTACCGTCATCACGCAAACCAAATCGGCAATGTCCAAAAGATGCGCAACGGCGCTGGCAGGGGTTGCAGGGTTCAGCGCCACGCCCGCCTTCATGCCCGCTGCGCGAATGGCTTGAAGGCTGCGGTGGATATGCGGCCCAGCCTCGATGTGGGCGGTCAAGATATCCGCCCCCGCCTTGGCGAAGGCGTCGATAAAGGGATCGACTGGCGCAATCATAATATGCACATCCATCACCGTTTTGACATGTTTACGAAAGGCGGCCACGGCAGGCGGGCCAAAGGTGATATTGGGCACAAAATGCCCGTCCATCACATCAATATGCACCCAATCAGCGCCCTGCGCCTCGATCGCCTGAATTTCGCGGCCAAAATCGGCGAAATCGGCGGATAGGATGGATGGAGCAATCTTGATGCGGCGGTCAAAGCTCATGGCCTGCGTCCTATGGAATAATGCCCCCTGTGCATAGACGAAGCCGCGCGCCCGTCAAGCGCTGCTATGTCGCAAAGCCCGGGCGCTTGCCCCACTCATGCGCATCGCGGATCATCTGGTCCATCGTGCTGCGTTTGGGCTGCCAGCCCAGCACCGTGCGCGCGCGGTCTGATCCCGAAACCAACGCCGCCGCATCGCCCGCGCGCCGTTCGCCATACACAACGGGCACGGGGCGGTTGGTGACAGCGCCCGCCGCGGCAATCACCTCGCGCACGGAAAATCCCGCGCCCGACCCAAGGTTAAAGGCGGTCGATCCGCGCCCATCCAGCAGCCAATTCAACCCCAGCACATGCGCATCCACCAAATCACAGACATGCACATAATCACGCAAACACGTACCATCAGGGGTGGGATAATCGGTGCCAAACACGGTCAGCGCAGGGCGGCGGCCATCGACCGCATCCAGCATCAGTGGGATCAGATGCGTCTCGGGCCGATGCTGTTCGCCCACCTCGCCCTCTGGATCGGCCCCCGCCACGTTGAAATAGCGAAAAATCACATGTTGCAGGCCAAAGGCAGCGCCGAAATTGGCCAGCATTTCCTCGATTGCGCGTTTGGATGCGCCATAGGAATTGATCGGGCGCTGCGGGGTGTCTTCTGTTAGCACCACGCCATCTTGGTCGCCGTATGTGGCGCAGGTGCTGGAAAACACAAAGTTCAAACAGCCCGCGCTCACCGCCGCCTCCATCAGGTTCAGCGCGCCGTTCACATTCACCCGCCAGTATTTTGCAGGGTCTTTCATCGACTCGCCCACCAATGACAGGGCCGCAAAATGCACCACAGCCACAGGGCGATACTGCGCAAAGGCGGCGGCAATATCTGCGGGCCGCATCAAATCGCCCTCAACACTGGGGCCAAATTTCACCGCCTCGCGCCAGCCTGTGGTGAAATTGTCAAAGGCCACAGGCACAAAACCTGCTCGGGCCAAGGCCTTGCACGCATGTGCGCCGATATACCCCGCCCCGCCCGTCACCAAAACATGCTGAACCATTTCACCCCTCCATGCAGGGGCATCTTGGCGCAGTGGCGGCGCTTTTAAAAGATGAAATCAGCATCGGTAAAGGCCGATGCAGCCAGCGGCCCGCCCGTGGACGAGGTGATGATCAACCTCTCATCCCCAAAGGCGATTTCAGCCCCTGTCGCTGTCGAGGTAATTGCCAAAGACTGTGCCGAATAAATCCGCCCCCAGCTGGACACATCCAACCGATCCACCCCGTCTTGAAAATCGGTGATGCGATCTACGCTGCCATCGCGGGCAAAGATGAACACATCCTCGCCCGCCCCGCCTGTTAGGGTATCGGCCCCTGCCCCATCATGCAAAAAATCTGCGCCGCCGCCCGCTTGGATCACATCCGCATTTGCACTGCCAAGCAGCCGCTCATCTGCGCCCGTGCCCGTGGCCACCCCGCCACTGGCCGCAATG
>JAIXVS010000293.1 GCA_027482795.1 Rhodobacter sp. | reverse complement strand
TCGCCCCCACGGCAAGGCCCGTGATGGCGGCCGCATCATTCGCGCCCGTGAGCGTGATGGTCAGGCTGGCGGTGGAGGTCGACCCATCCACATCGGTGACGCGGTAGGTCAGCACTTCGGTGACCACTTCGCCCGCATTCAGCGCCTGCGCGCCAGCCCCTGGGGTAAAGGTGGCAATGGCCGTTTGCGGCGTGGCCAAAAGATCGGCCGCAATCGAAACAGTGCCAAGGGCGGAGGGCGTCAGCAAAGTGACGCTGCCCGCGCGGTCAAGCACACTGTCATTGGCCAAAAGGTTCACCGCCACGGCAGGGCCGTCTTCGCCCGTGGATAGCGTGTCGGCATTGGCGATGGCCAAGGCGTTGACGGGGTCTAAGGATACGCCATCGACCGCGACCTCGAACACTTCGAAGTTGACGACCGTGACATTCGTGCTGGCAAAGGTGAAGGGCACCCCCGCATTGCCGCCCGCCAAATGCGCGACATAGGCGGCCACATCGGCCTGAACGGCAGGGGTGGCCCATTGCGCTGCGGTAAAGGTCAGTGCGAAGGTATCGCTGTCCGCATTGCCATTATAAGTGTCGACCGAACCTGCGCCAGGGTTATAGCTGTGGACCACTTTATCGTTGCCCGCGCCCGTGTCGATATTGGCGCGCCCGCCATGCCCGCCGCCTGTGACCAAGTCATTTCCGTCGCCAGTGATGATGCGTTCGATTTCGCTGAAGGTCACATCGACGGCTACATCCACATCTAAACCGTTCACGGTGCCGATTTCGGGATTTGCATTGAGCGTGACCGTCAGGTTTGCGAATTCCTGGCTGAGATCCAAAACATCGCCCGCATTGCCGTTTTCACTCCCACCTGCATTCCCATCTGTGGCATCCGAGCCGCCATCGATGGTGGCATTGACGGACGGCTCGCAACCATCATGTTCGAAAACATCATCGCCAGAGCCGCCAAAGGACTGGTCCGAACCGCCGAAGATAACATAGTCATCGCCGTCATCGCCATACAGCGTATCAGTGCCAATTCCACCCCAAACTGTATCAGCCTCGGTTCCGCCTGCCAGCAAGTCATTTCCCGCCGCGCCAGACAAATAATCGGTGCCCGCCCCGCCAAACATTTGTTCGTGACCATTGCCGCCACCGAAAAAGTCTTTACCGCTGCCACCAAACAGCGAACTGTTGCCTTCTCCGCCAAACAACATGTCATTTCCGTCTTCGCCATAGACCAGGTCATTGCCAAGGCCCGTCCAGACAATGTCATTACCCGATCCCGCATAGACCAAATCATCGCCATCGTCGGTGCTGATCAGATCATTGCCCAAAACGCCAAACAACGTGTCTTGGCCTAGGCCGCCAAACATCTGATCTTCGCCAGAACCCGCATAGATGCCATCATTGCCAGCGCCGCCGTCCAAATAATCATTGCCAGCATCGCCCGCCAAGACGTCATTCCCATTGCCACCAGAGACCTGATCGTCGCCGTCGCCGCCATTTAGGCTATCATTGCCCTCGCCGCCGCCAAGCGTGTCGTTGCCGGCACCGCCAAAAACCAAATCGTTGCCCGCGCCACCGTCAACAACATCATTGCCTGTGCTCGCGGGCGTAAGTGATGTGGTGCTAAAGTTGATGTCCGACAGGTAAATCCAAGATAGATCACCCGAGGTGCCCACATGCGCCACAGTGATCCGCGCCACTGGCCCCGGGATGTTAACGATCGCGGCTGCAGTCGGATCGTTTGATCCATCCCACTGCTGCACCCCTTCACGGATGCGCATATCGATGCCGCCGCTTTGATCGACAATCAAATCAGCGCCTTGGATGATGTCCAAAGGAATGCGAACGCCATTGGCATCATAAGCTATGATATCCACATAGTTCAAACCCGTGCCCAAATCGCTGAGCGAGAAGGAGACATTGGTGACAGGTTGAGAGAACTGGATGTCATAAGTGCCTGCCTGATTGCCGTTCGCAATCGATTTCAAGCTGGAGAAATCATTCGTTCCCGAAGGCAATCCTGTCGTCACAACATCATTTGTTGAATATTCGGATCCCAGCGCATTTGGCGTTGTGATAGACACCGTAGTGCCGCCAAAGGTTTGGGTAACCGTGCGCGCTGCGAGGTTGTCGGCATTGTCGATTTGGGTGCTGTCTTGTGGGTCGGGAATCGCGCTCCATCGGAAAACTTGGCCAGATGTAACAGGCGTGGCATCGGTGTCAGCGTGAATCTGGTCATCTCCGCTGCCAGCAGCTAAAGAGTCATTGCCTGCGCCGCCATAGATAATTTCATTCCCCGTGCCGCCGTCGATCGTATCGTCGCCTACGCCGCCAAAAATCGTGTCATTGCCTGCATCACCCAAGAGCGAGTCTGCCCCGCCGACAAAGCTGGCTGGGTTGGTGTTGATGAAAATTTCATAGACGGTGCCATTCTCGCTTGGGGTCGTCGCAGTGGACACGAGTTGCATCTGGGTAAAGGGGATGTTGAAGGTCAGTGTGGCGATGCTATCCGCGTTCGCCCCTGCGATGCCGACGAAACGCCCCTGAGGATCAATCGTGTATTTCGCGCCTGGGCCAGCGTCGAACGTGACGAGACCGCTTGCGATCGCGGTATTCAGGTTGATCGTGACACCGTCCAGAACAAAGGTAATCGGTTCCTTGCCATTGGTTGCGTTGATGCGCAGCTGCGCCCCTGCCACTTGTGTGGACATGGTATGGGTATGAGTCTCACCCACCCCTCCGTTGCTGATCCAAAACCCGTTGGTGAGCCCACTATAAGTGATGAAATCAAGGCTGGAAGTGGAGGCGGCCGTTACCCCGATGGACGACTGGCCGTTGGTTCCTGTCAAAACCTGATTGGCCGAAGTCACCTCGACCCAGTTCGGCGGGCCGCTGAAGGTTTGGTTCACCCCCGAAGCAGTGTCGCCATAGATGATGTCATTGCCAGCCCCACCCGACACGGTATCAGCGCCCTGACCTGCGGTGATCGTATCGTTGCCGCCATTGCCGCGAATGCTGTCATTCACGCCGTCCCTGCCGTCGATCACATCGCCTTGTGCATCGACATAGCCGATTTGCATGTTCTCACCGCTGTCGGTTCCATCGACCACGCCATCGGGGGGCGTAGAGGGGTTGGTGTCGACGAAAAGATCGTAGGTCGTGCCCGCGTTAAAGCCTGATCCTTCGGAAATGACTTGCAGCGTTGTGAATGGGGTCTTGATTGTAAGAGTGCCAACCGTGTCGGGGTAGACATTGGGTGTGCCGACAATACGCCCCTGCGCGTCAATAACATAATCCCCGCCGCCGCCGTTGTTGAAGGTGACAAGCCCGTTTGCGATGGCGGAGTTCAGGTTGATTGAGACCCCGTCCAGAACGATACGGATCGGCTCGTCTGCATGGGTGGCCGTTAGGCGCAACTGTGCGCCAGCCACCTGCGAAGACATCGTATGGGTGTGGGTTTCCACACCATTGTTGCCGATCCAAAACCCGTTCGTCACCGAACTCCAGCTGATATAGTTTACACCATTGGTCGAGGTGGTCGTCGCTGTGATATTGGGCTGACCGTTTGTTCTGCTGACGGTTTGGTTCGCCGAGGTGATCTCAACATAATTTGGGGTGGTCATATCAATTCTCCTCGGAGGTCAAGTTGGACAACACGCCGCCGCGTATCGGTGCTGGCCAGTGTTGGTTAGGGTGTGCGAAATAGAACGCGGGACCGTTCATCGGCCTGCCGCAATAGGGTGAAGGCCCAAAGGCCAAGGGGCGATGGGGGATGCACGGTTTGAAAACAAAACGTTTTGACTGCGCCTGCCGCACTGCTAAATTTCTACATTGCAGACGATGACTTTCCGTAATCAAAAGCCGATCCAAAGGCGCAATACCGCCGCAACGCGTTAGAGTCCCGAAGGAGATTTCGTGACATTTTTGAATTTCATCATGCATAGGGCACACTGACTGACCACCTGACGGGCTGCTTCATTTCATGAACTGCCTTGTCTTCAAGAACCGAAACAACGCGACATACAAGTTTCCCTGAATTGACTTTTGACGTTAGAAGACAAAGGACAATGCTGTCTCAGCCGCCCATTTTGGGCCAGCTTGGATCAAACACAGCGCAAACATGCGGTATGCTTTTCGATCTGTAAAATTACTGGAAATGAAAATAGAACCGACGAATGGCTTTCCGCCATATTTCACGCAGCTGAAGTGTGTTTGTCGTCAGTTCGTTAACAAAGTTTTTGAAGAAAGTCCTTAAATTACTGACATGTTTTGCCCTTGGGACAACGTCAGAAGAATTTGGATTTTTTCCAAATTGCGCGCAACCCTTAGGTGAAATTTTCCGCAAATGATTCAAGGCACCTAGGGGCAACCGACTGAACCCTGATGGGCAGGGCGCATC
>JAIXVS010000216.1 GCA_027482795.1 Rhodobacter sp. | reverse complement strand
TTTGCGCGCGCGAGGATGTCAACTCGCCCACCGATCCCAGCAATTGCGCCGCCTCGCGTTCCAGCGCCAGAACGCGGCTGTTTTGTGCCAGCCCTTTGGCAAGCAGGGTCTTTTGGTCGGCCATCTCTTGGTTGATTAGGTCAATTTGGGTGTTCAGCGCGGTGATCTGCGCATCGATGCCCGTGGTCTGCGCGGCGATTTGGGCCGCGCGTTTTTGCAGCTGCTGGGTTTGTTTATCCAGCGTATCAAGCCGCGAGAAGAACAGCTTGCGCTGGCCTTCGACCAGTTCCATCACTTCGGGTTGGCTGGCTGCGGCCCCCATCAGCTCTGCTGGGAAAATCGGCGCGTCTGCCTCGTCGCGCTCGGCCTCTAGGCGGGCGCGGCGGGCCATGGCCTCGTAAAGTTGGCCTTCCACGATGGCCAGTTCAGAATGGGCAAGGCTGCCGTCCAAACGAATCAGCACATCGCCCTGTTTCACAGATTGGGCTTCAACGACGTTAATTTCGGCCACAACGCCGCCATCGGGGTGCTGCACCACTTGGCGGTTGTTTTCCACCTCGACTTGGCCATGCGCTATGACTGCGCCCGCGATATTGGTCAGCATCGCCCACCCGCCAAAGCCAAACACCAACAGGCCCAATGTTATAAAACCCACCCGCAGGGGTTTTGCGGCCGACCACTTATCTTCGCTCATTAACTTACCCCTCCTGGGCCTGCGGCGCGCACAATATCGGTGTGGTTTTTCACCATATCGCGCAGCACCTGATCGCGCGGGCCAAAGGCGCGGCGCGTGCCGTCTTCGATCACCAGCAGCAGTTCGCATTCCTGAATGGCGGCAGGGCGGTGCGCCATAATCAGCACCGCACCGCCCGCGTCTTTGGTGGACCGAATGGCGGCGTTCAGCGCCAAAGTGCCATCGTTATCAAGATTCGAGTTTGGCTCATCCAGCACCAAAATCACAGGGTCGCCGTACAGCGCGCGGGCAAGGCCGATACGCTGAATTTGCCCGCCCGACAGCCGCCCCCCCAACGCCGACACTTTGGTATCATAGCCATCGGGCAAGCGCAAAATCATGTCATGTGCGGCGGCGCGTTTTGCTGCAGAAACAATCGCATCGGGGTTCGGATTGGGCTGCAGGCGTGCGATGTTTTCGCCAATCGTCCCCTCGAACAGGCCAACGCGCTGGGGCAGATAGCCGAAATAGCTGCCCAGAATGTCAGTCTCGTATTGCTCTAGGCTTGCGCCATCCAGCCGAACTTTGCCGCCCGAGGGCTGCCAAACCCCAATCAGCGCGCGCGCAAGGGTCGATTTGCCAGCGCCTGACGGGCCAATCACGCCCAAAGCCTGCCCTGGGTTTAGGGTAAAGCTGACCATGCGCAGCACGGCCTGCTGCTCGCCCGGGGGCACAACGGTAAGGTTCTGCGCCTCTAGCACGGCGCGCGGGCGGGGCAATTCCATGGGGCGGGGTTTTTCAGGGCTCATGGTCAGCAAAATCGCAAGCCTCTCGTACCCTTCGATCGCGCGGGAAATGATCGGCCATTGCCCGACCGCCATTTCAATGGGTTGCAGCGCGCGGCCCATCAGGATTGAGGCCGCAATCATCGCGCCGCCTGTCATTTCGCCTTGCAGCACATACCACGCGCCAAGGCCCAGCATGGCCGATTGCAAGAACAGGCGGAAGGTTTTGGACACAGAGGCAAATTTGCCCGCCAAATCGCCCGCATCGATGCTTTCTTGTAGGGCCGCCGCACGGCTTTTCTGCCAGCGGTCAAAGGCCGCACCTGTCATACCCAGCGCTTGTACAGGCTCTGCCTCTAGCTTGATCATATCGGACACGCGTTCGGCTTGCATGGTCAGGCCATTGACGCGCGCTTGTGGCTTTGCCGTCATCCGTTGGTTTAAAATGGTGATCGTCACCAAGAACGCACCGCCAAACAGCGCCAAAAGGCCCAAAGCAGGGTGAAAAACGGAAATTGCCAGAATAAAAACAGGCGTCCATGGAACGTCGAACACGGCGATCAGCGTTGAAGATGCCCACAGCCGCTGGACCGCTTCTAGGTCGCGCTGGGCCGCCATCGCGTTTGGATCATTTGGCGCAACGGTCAGGCGCTGCATGGCGGCGGCGAATACCCGCCGATCCAACCTATCTTGCACCTTGGCCCCCACACGCGCCAAAACGCGGGCACGCACATGTTCAAGTACCCCCATAATCACAAATAGGCCCGTGATCAGGCCCGTGAGGGCGACCAAAGTCGCCTCGGACTGGCTGCCAAGCACTCGGTCATAGACCTGCATCATATATAAAGGGCCCGTCAGTTGCAGCAGGTTCACAGCCGTAGAAAAGGCCAAAGTTGCCCACAGAAGCGGTGCCTGCCCACTTTGGGCGGCAAACAGTTCCAGCCGCCCGCGTTTTGTGTCTATGTTGGCCAAATCTAACCTCCACTACTACAATCTAAACGTATTGTGCTGTCGTGACCATTTTATGGCCAATACGCAAGTATTTTTCCGTGTTTGTGCTGCGCCAGCGAGTTGCGGTTGATGACGCTGCAACAAAGCACTAGATAGAAGGCAGAAATGCGCAAGTTTGCTGTTGTATGGCAAATGGCGCTGTTTGCAGGGACGATGTGTGATGAACCTTTCGGACGTAAAAGCATTCGGCCTGAGGCAGCTGTTTTTGCCTATGGTTGTGGTTGCGGGGCTGCTTTCAGGCTGCACTGCACCGCCTGCGCCTGCACAAATCAATGATCCGGGCGAAAAGTTTAACCGGTCTATGCATCAGTTTAACTTGGGCTTGGATACCTATATCCTGCGCCCTATCGCAACAACGGTTGTGCGTCCGGGTGGTGGGCCTGTTAGCCAAGGCGTGGTCAATTTTGCGCGCAATTTGGCGGGGCCGACAGATATCGTAAACTCGGTCTTGCAGCTGCGCCTTGGCCGTGCGGTGGAAAACACCTTGCGTTTTGCGATCAACACCACCATCGGCATTGGCGGCATATTCGACCCTGCCACCGCGATGGGCGTGACAGGAAAAGACACAGATTTTGGCGAGACGCTGCATGTTTGGGGCTTTGGCGAAGGGCAGTATCTTGAACCGCCCGTGATTGGCCCGACCACATCGCGCGATTTGTCGGGGCTAATTGTGGATATCGCCATCAACCCTATGCAAATAGTGCTGCCAGCACCTGACAGCTATGTTGGCACGGTGGCAGGGGCTGCGTCCAAAGTGGTGGATCGTGGCCGTTATGTAGAAACCGTCGATAGTATTCTTTACGGCAGTGCCGACAGCTATGCGCAGGCGCGTATTTTGTACTTGCAAAACCGCCGTTTCCAACTGGGCCAGACCGCGGGTGATGCCGCGTCTTCAGATCAATTCGAGGATCCCTATGCAGAATAAATCAACCCTAACCCGCCGTCGGTTTGCCGCTGGTTTTGCCATGGGCTCGGTCGCCTTTGCCTTGCCGATGCCAGCGCTGGCCTTGACGGCCGAACAGTCCCAACAGCTGATTGATAAGGTCGTCGCCGATATCAACGGCGTGATCAATTCGGGCAAAGACATTGGCGGCATGATCAAAGATTTTGAACGGATTTTTGGCCGCTATGCCGATGTGCCTGTGATTGCACGTTCGGTGCTGGGCGTTGCGGCGAAATCCGCATCGCCTGCGCAATTGTCTGCGTTTACGGGCGCATTCCAAAGCTATATCAGCGCCAAATATGGCCGCCGCTTTCGCGAATTTATTGGCGGCAAGATCGAAGTGATCGATACGCAGCCCGTCAAAAGTTATTTCGAAGTGAAAACGATGGTGGCCCTGCAAGGCGAAGCGCCGTTTGATGTGCGCTGGCATGTGTCTGATAAATCGGGCAAAAACCTGTTTTTCAATATCATCATCGAAGGCATCAACCTGCTTGCGTCGGAACGCACAGAAATTGGTGCAATGCTGGACAATCGCGGTGGCGATATCGACGGTCTGATTGCGGATATGAAGGCGCTGTAACTTTCGGTTGCCTTTTACCTGCGCTGGGGGGCAGGGTTAGGCTTGGGCAAGTGGGGTAGCCTGCGCATGTCTTTGTTCTTGCTATCTGCATTGCCGTTTTTGGGTGCCTTGCTTGTTGGCGCTGTGGCGCGCTTTGGCAAGAACGCCGTCGCGCTGGTGACGTGTGCCTGCACCGCCATCGCGCTGGTGGCTGTTCTGGGCCATTTGCCCGCCGTCACTGCGGGGCAGGTTATTGTCGCCCAAATGGCATGGCTGCCCAGCGCGGGCCTAAATGCCAACTTTATGCTGGATGGGCTTGGGTTTTTGTTTGCCCTGCTGATCCTTGGCATTGGTTTGCTGATTATCAACTACGCGCGGTTCTACCTTAGTAAGGATGACCCATTTGCGCGCTTTATGGTGTTCTTGCTGCTCTTCCAAGGCGCGATGCTGGGCATTGTTCTTTCCGATAACATCCTGCTTTTGTTGGTTTTTTGGGAACTTACCTCGCTGACCTCTTTCTTACTGATCGGGTACTGGGCCCATGATGCGCAGGCCCGCCAAGGCGCGCGGATGGCGCTGGCGGTTACGGGGGCAGGCGGGCTTGCCCTGTTCGCAGGGCTGCTGATTTTGGGGCAAATTGCGGGCAGTTTTGATCTGTCGGTCATTTTGACCAAGGCCGATGTGATTCAATCCAGCCCGATGTATGTGCCCGCATTGGTGCTGATTGCACTGGGCGCGTTTGCCAAATCGGCGCAATTGCCGTTTCATTTTTGGCTGCCCCATGCCATGGCCGCGCCCACCCCAGTATCGGCCTATTTGCATTCGGCAACGATGGTTAAGGCAGGGCTGTTTTTGCTGGCGCGGCTGTGGCCCGTGCTGGCAGGCACCGATGCGTGGTTTTATATCGTGGCGACAACGGGTTTGCTGACCATGGTCTACGCTGCCAAAGTGGCGCTGTTCAAAGATGACCTTAAGGCGATTTTGGCCTTTTCCACCATCAGCCATCTGGGGCTGATTACCTTTCTGCTGGGCCTTGGCACGCGTGAAGGTTTGGTTGTGGCTGTATTTCACATTATTGCGCACGCCAGCTTTAAGGCGCCGCTGTTTATGGTCGCGGGGATTGTCGATCATGGCGCACATACCCGCGATATCACCGCGCTGGGGGGCCTACGCCGCGCCATGCCGATCAGCTTTGCGCTGGCGCTGATTGCTGCGGCATCGATGGCGGGGGTTCCGCCCCTAAACGGGTTCTTGTCGAAAGAAATGGCGCTGGAGGAAGCCGCGCATACGGTCTGGGCAGGGGCCGCTTGGGCGGTGCCGCTGATGGCCACTTTGGGGGCGATGTTTTCGGTCGCCTATGCATTTCGCTTTGTGGGCGGGGTGTTTTTGGGGCCAGAAAAGCTCGCCCTAAAAGATGTGCACGAGGCGGGCTTTGGCCTGTGGTTGCCGCCTGCGATTTTGGTGGCGCTGGTCGCCCTGATTGGCCTTGCGCCGATGACAAGTGCGGGCTGGTTGGTGGAACTGGCCGCAAGCGCTGCCATGGGGCAGGCGGCAGAGGTGAAGATTTACCATTGGCATGGGCTTTCCAGCCCTGCGCTGTGGATGTCCATCGCGGCCTTTGGCGGCGGCGCGCTGCTGCTGGGCCTTTATCCCAAACTTCGCGCCCTATGGAACGGCGCACCACGCGGGGATGGCAAGCGCGCCTTCGAGGCAGGGCTTGGCGCGCTGATCTGGGCTGCGCGCGCGTCTGTTCTGCGCCTGCATGATGGGGCGCTTAGCCGCAACATGGCCATTGGGTTTGTCAGTATTCTGGGCGTTTGTGCCCTTGCCATTTGGGGGCAGGGTTTGGCCCACGCTACCCGCATGGCCACGCCGCTGTCATTTGCCGCATTGGCCTTGGGCGCGGTGCTGCTGGTTGTGCTGGCGCTTGCCGTTCTGCGCCATGGGCAGCGGATGCTGGCGCTGCTGTATGTTGGCGTTGTGGGGCTGATCATTTCCATCGGTTTTGCCTATCTGTCAGCGCCCGATCTGGCCATCACACAAATCACGGTCGAGGTAGTGACGGTGATCTTGATGCTGCTTGCCCTAAACATCCTGCCCAAAACCACACCGCGTGAGAATGGGTTTTTTCAGCGCTGGGGCGCGGCGGCCATTGCGGGCGCAGTGGGGCTGGCGACAGGGGCGCTGGCCTATGTGCTGATGCTGCGCGATGCTGGCTTTCCTGCGATTTCCGCCTTTCATTTGGCGCAATCCAAACCGGGCGCTGGGGGCACGAATGCGGTCAACACCATCATCGTCGATTTTCGCGGCTATGACACCTATGGCGAGATTATCGTTCTGGGCATCGCCGCGCTGATTATTGCCGCCGCCGCGCAAGGCCTGCTGACTGCGCCCGCCGTGCGCGCGCGGCTGGCTGCAATCTTCCCCATGGCAGGGCGCGCGGGCGATCCACATCCGATGATGCTGGCTGTGGCCACGCGGTTCTTACTGCCCATTGGCATGTTGATTGGGGTCTATCTGTACCTGCGCGGCCATAACCTGCCGGGCGGCGGGTTTGTGGCGGGGCTTGTGTTTGCCATTGCGTTCCTGCTGCAATTCATCGCGTCTGGGTATGGGCCTAGCGCGGCGCGCCAGCGCATCACCTATCACAGCCTGATCGGGGCGGGGGTACTGATTGCCTCGGCCACGGGCATTGGCAGTTGGGTCGTAGGGCGGCCCTTTCTGACATCGAACTATGCCTATGTAAGGCTGTGGCCGCTGGAGACGTTTGAAGTCGCCACAGCCGCGCTGTTTGATTTGGGCGTGTTTCTGTGCGTTTTGGGCGCGGTGATGATGGCCATTGCCAGCCTTGCGCGCCTTGGCCAAGCGGGGGGTACGCATGGCCAAAAAGCCGCGCCCCAGCCAAAAGGGGGCGCGTGAATGGAGGCGCTTATTGCCATTACCATCGGCGCGCTGACAACGGGCGGTGTTTTTCTGATGCTGCAACGGCGCACATTCCCCGTTGTTCTGGGCCTGTCGCTGCTGTCTTATGCTGTGAATATTTTCATTTTCATTTCGGGCCGCATCGCGCTGAACGCGCCGCCCATCATCGGCATGGGCCCCGCGCCAATTGACCCACTGCCGCAGGCCCTTGTGCTGACCGCAATCGTCATTTCCTTTGGCATGACGGCGGTGATTTTGATGCTGGCCTTGGGCAGCTTTTTGCACAGGGGCGATGACAGCGCGGATGGGGGCGGGCCATGAGCGCGCATTTTGTCATTGCACCCGTCATCCTGCCTGCCGCACTGGCGGGGTTGATGGTGCTGTTTGCCCGAAGCCCTGCGTTTCAGCGGCTTGGGGCGGTGCTGGGGGCCTCTGGGCTGATTGCGCTGGCACTGTATAATTTAACGCAGGCCAGCCTTGGGCCGACCCCTTATTTTCTGGGCAATTGGCCCGCGCCCTTTGGCATTGTGCTGGTGCTAGATCGGCTATCCGCGCTAATGCTGGCACTGGTTGCGGGGCTGGCGGGCGTGGTCTTGGCCTATGTGTTGGCAACGGGCTGGGATCGACGCGGCGCATATTTTCATCCGCTGTTTATGTTTCAACTGATGGGGCTGAATGGCGCATTTCTAACCGCCGATGCCTTTAACCTGTTTGTGTTTTTCGAGGTGCTGCTGATCGCCTCATACGGGCTGATGGTGCATGGCGGCGGCGCGGAACGTCTGCGCGCAGGTCTGCAATACGTGGCGTTTAACCTGCTGGGATCGACGGTGTTTTTGTTTGCGCTGGCAACGATTTATGCCATTTCAGGCACGCTGAATATGGCTGATTTGGCGCAAAAACTGCCCCTGATGCCGCCCGAAGATGCCGCGCTGATCCGCCTTTCGGCCGTGCTGCTGCTGGTGGTTTTTGCCGTAAAGGGCGCGCTGGTGCCGCTGCAATTTTGGCTGCCGCGCAGCTATGCGGCGGCCCCCGCGCCTGTGGCTGCCCTGTTTGCTGTTATGACCAAACTGGGCGCATATGCGATGATCCGATTTGGCACGCTGGTATTTCCAACCACACTGGCGGCCACGGGCGCGCTATGGGGAAATATTCTGTGGGCGGCGGGTCTGGTGGGCATTGCTGTGGGCGCGTTTGGGGTTTTGGGGGCAGCGCGCCTTGCGCCCCTTATTGGGTTTGCCATCATCGGGTCGATGGGGGTGGTTGTGCTGACAGTGTCGGCGTTCACCGCGCCCGCGCTGGCGGCAGCGCTGTATTACGCGGTGCATTCCACCTTGGCCGCTGCCACGCTGTTCTTGCTGGCAGATACCATAATCGCGCGGCGCGGCGGCGATGATTTGGCCCAAGCTGGCCCCAAAATGGCGCAAGGCGGACTAATTTCTGGCCTGTTCATGGCGGCGGCGGTGGCCATGGTCGGCCTGCCGCCCCTGTCTGGCTTTGTTGGCAAAGTGCAGGTTTTGCAGGCCCTGTCTGCCCACGCCCCCGTGGCGTGGAGCGTGATTTTGCTGGGCACGCTGGTGACGATGATCGGCTTTGCCCGCGCAGGATCGGCGCTGTTTTGGCGGGTGGATACAGCGCTTTCCGTGCCAAAACACCCCGCCCAGCCCATCGCCTTTGCGGCCATCTTTGCGCTGATTGCAGCGATGGTCGCGCTCAGCCTATTCGCCGCCCCCGTGGCGGGTTGGCTGGCCGTTACTGCGGATGATCTGATGGCCCCGCAGGCCTATATCAATGTGCAATCACTGCCAGCGGTGGCCCCATGATTCGCAAGATTTTCCCGCATCCCTATCTATCGCTGACCCTTGGCATTTTGTGGCTGCTGCTGGTCAACAAGCTTGCCGTTGGCAGTTTGGTCATGGCCACGATTTTGGCCATCGCAATCCCGCACATCAGCGCCGCCTATTGGCCTGCGCGGCCCCGCCTTGTGCGCCCCTTTGCTCTGTTGGGATATATCGGCATTGTTGTGTATGATGTGATCGTATCCAGCATTGCTGTGGCCAAGATCATCTTGTTCATGCCGCCTGCGCAGATCAAATCGGCCTTTATCACCGTGCCGATTGACCTACCCTCGCCCGAGGCCATTACCCTACTTGCGGGCACTATCACCATGACACCAGGTACCCTGACAGTGGATATTGCCGATGATGGGCGCAGCCTGCTGATCCACAGCCTGCACGCCCCCGACGAGGGCGCGATTAGAGACGAGATCAAATCCCGCTACGAGGCCCGTTTGAAAAGGATTTTCGCATGATCGCGCTGGCGCTGACCTTTGCTATTGGCTGCTTTGCCGTGGCTCTGCTGCTGAATCTGTGGCGGCTGATCACGGCACCCACCATGACCGACCGCCTTTTGGCGGTGGACACGATGGTGGTCAATGTCATCGCGCTGATCGTGCTATACGGCATCAAAACCGCCAGCGGCATAAACTTTGAGGCCGCGCTGCTGTTTGCCTTTACGGGCTTTGTCTCGACCGTCGCCTTTGCCAAATATCTGCTGCGGGGGAGCATTATCGAATGATCGGGGCAGGTCTGGACATTCTTATTGCCGCATTGTTGGTGCTGGGCGGTATCTTTGGGTTGATTGGCAGCTATGGCCTGCTGCGCCTGAAAGGGGCGATGCAGCGCCTTCATGCGCCGACGAAGGCCAGCACAGTGGGCCTTGGCGCGGTGTTGATTGCGTCGGCCATCGGGGCGGGGTCTTGGCAAGAGGTATTGGTGACGCTGTTTATCTTTCTGACTGCGCCTTTGACCGCGCTGTACTTGGCCAAAACTTTGATCCACAGCCATGTTAGCCCTGCCGATGTTCCGCCTGCCGCAAACGGCGCAAAATGGGCCGCGCAACCCCCCATTGCACAAAAAGATTAGCCCCGCTTGCAGAACTTTTACCACTAGGTCAAAGTGATACCATACCTGCAAAAGGGGCCACCCATGCAACTGTCCGAAAACCTGACCGCACTGCACAGCCAAAACCTGCCGCAAGTCACCCATGCCCGCAATGCGCCCATGCCGCTGGATTTGGACTGGGTGGCATCGGTGCAGGCCAATACATCGGCCATTGAACGCCGCTGCGCGACCCTTGGCGGGCGGCGGACGGTGAAGAAAGACTATCAGGCGGCATGGCTGTGCAAGGCCATTTCCCTGATTGATCTGACAACCTTGTCGGGCGACGATACCAAAGGCCGCGTGCAGCGCCTGTGCGCTAAGGCGCGCCAGCCCGCCTCGCCGCAGGCGCTAGATGCGCTGGGGATGACGGGGCTGACAGTGGGCGCGGTCTGCGTCTATCACGATATGGTGGAAACCGCCGTGCGCGCGCTGGAAGGCAGCAATATTCCTGTGGCCGCTGTCTCTACGGGCTTTCCTGCGGGCCTATCGCCGCTGCATCTGCGCATTGCCGAAATTGGCCAGTCGGTGCAGGCGGGGGCGCGGGAAATTGATATCGTCATCTCGCGCCGCCATGTTCTTACGCAAAACTGGCAGGCGCTGTATGATGAAATGCTGGCCATGCGGCAGGCCTGCGGCGATGCGCATGTTAAGGCGATTTTGGCCACGGGCGAATTGGGCAGCCTGCGCAATGTCGCCCGCGCCAGTTTGGTTTGCATGATGGCGGGGACGGATTTCATCAAAACCTCAACAGGGAAAGAGGCAGTGAATGCCACATTGCCCGTATCGCTGACCATGATCCGCGCCATTCGCGATTATCAGGATCGCACGGGCATCAAGGTGGGTTACAAACCCGCGGGCGGCATTGCCAAGGCCAAGGATGCGCTGGTGTATCTGGCGCTGATGAAGGATGAATTGGGGCACGATTGGCTGCAACCCGATCTGTTCCGCTTTGGCGCGTCATCGCTCTTGGGCGATATCGAACGGCAGTTAGAGCATTATCTGACAGGCCATTATTCGGCGGGCCACCGCCATGCTTTGGCGTAAGGGGCAATTGCGATGACCATTAAAGACATTTTCGATAGCATGTCCTACGGCCCCGCCCCAGAAAGCACGGTTGAGGCGCAGGCATGGATTGCCGCGCATCAGGGCAGTTTTGGCCATTGGATTGATGGGCGCTTTACAGATGCCGCGCAAACTTTTGAGACGCTGAATCCCGCCACAGGCGATGTGCTGGCGCATGTGTCCGAAGGGTCGGCTGCCGATGTAGGGGCCGCCGTTGCCTCTGCCCGCCGCGCGCAGGGCAAATGGGCGGCGCTTGCCCCCCATGCGCGGGCGAAAATCCTGTATGCGCTGGCGCGGATGGTGCAAAAGCACGCCCGCCTGTTTGCGGTTTTGGAAACGCTGGATAATGGCAAACCCATCCGCGAGACACGCGATATCGACATCCCCCTTGTCGCGCGGCATTTCTACTATCACGCAGGGCTGGCGCAGTTGCGGGATGCCGAGATGCCAGACCATGCCCCCTTGGGCGTGGTCGGCGCGGTGATTCCATGGAATTTCCCACTGCTGATGCTGGCATGGAAAGTGGCCCCCGCGCTGGCGGCTGGCAATACGGTGGTGCTAAAACCCGCCGAATATACGCCCCTGACCGCGCTGCTGTTTGCCCAACTTTCCGTGCAGGCGGGTCTACCAAATGGCGTGTTGAACGTGGTCACGGGCGCAGGGGATACTGGGGCTGCGCTGGTCGCCCATGCGGGCGTGGACAAAATCGCCTTTACGGGCAGCACCGAAGTTGGCCGCAAAATCCGCGCGCAAACGGCAGGCACGGGCAAGGCGCTGACGTTAGAGCTGGGCGGGAAATCGCCCTATATCGTGTTTGACGATGCGGATATTGATTCAGCCGTTGAAGGGCTGGTCGATGCCATTTGGTTCAACGGCGGGCAGGTCTGCTGCGCAGGCAGCCGTTTGCTGGTGCAAGAAGGTATTGCAGATCGTTTCTATGCCAAGCTGAAACGCCGCATGGATGGGCTGCGCGTGGGCGATCCGTTGGACAAATGCATCGACATGGGGGCCATTGTGCATCCCCATCAACTGGCGCGTATCACAGATATGGTTGCCGCCAGCGCAGGCGATATCTACCGCGCCGCAACACCCGTGCCAAACGGCTGCTATTATCCGCCCACGTTGATCACGGGCCTGTCCACTGCCAGCCCCCTGATGCAGGAAGAAATCTTTGGCCCCGTGCTGGTGGCGATGACCTTTCGCACCCCAGAAGAGGCCGTGCTGCTGGCCAACAACACCCGCTATGGGCTGGCAGCGAGCGTTTGGAGCGAGAATATCAACCTTGCCCTAGACATCGCGCCAAAGCTGGTCGCGGGCGTGGTTTGGGTGAATGGCACCAACATGTTCGACGCCGCCGCAGGCTTTGGCGGTATGCGTGAAAGCGGCTTTGGCCGCGAAGGCGGGTGGGAAGGGCTGATGGCCTATCTGCGCCCCAAAGCGCAGGGCAAACCGCTGGCGCAGGCGCGCGCCAAATTCGCCGCGCCCGCCTCTGCCGAAGGGCTGGATCGCACCGCCAAACTGTTCATCGGCGGCAAACAGGCCCGCCCCGATGGCGGGTATTCTCAGGCCATCACCTCGCCCAAAGGCAGGCTTTTGGGCGAGGTGGGCATTGGCAACCGCAAGGATATCCGCAATGCGGTCGAGGCTGCCCATACCGCCAAAGGCTGGGGCAAAGCAACCGCGCATAACCGCGCGCAGGTGATCTATTACATCGCCGAAAACCTGTCCGCGCGGGCCGATGAATTTGCCCGCCGCCTGTCTGATATGGGGGCCAAAAACGGCGCAGCGGAAGTGGACATGTCCATTCAGCGCCTGTTCACCTATGCCGCTTGGGCCGACAAATACGATGGCGCAATCAAACCCGTTCCCCTGCGCGGCACCGCGCTGGCGCTGAATGTGCCGCTGGGCGTGATTGGCGCAATCTGCCCTGATGAGGCACCGCTACTGGGCCTGATTTCGCTGATGGCCCCCGCAATTGCCATGGGCAATACGTGTGTTCTTGTCCCCTCGCAAACCGCGCCGCTGGCGGCGACCGATTTCTACCAAGTGTTGGAGACATCCGATCTGCCCGCAGGGGTGGTGAACATCGTCACGGGCGATCACGCCGATTTGGCCAAATCTCTGGCGGGGCATATGGATGTGGATGCGGTCTGGTCATTCTCGTCATCGCCGCTGTCGCAGATGATCGAGGCGCAGTCGGTGGGCAATCTGAAACGCACATGGGTCAATAACGCGCGCGCGGTGGATTGGTTTGCGCCCGCCGCCGAAGGCCGCGCCTTTTTGCGCGCGGCCACCGATGTGAAAACGGTTTGGATTCCCTTTGGGGAATAATCAGCTGCGGGCTGGCACAGTCAGTCCGCGCTGTACGGCAGGGCGGGCAAGGAAACGTTCCAGATATGCCACCACGTTTTTGCGCGCGGGCAATTCCACCAAATCGCCGCCTTTGTAGCCATCGCGCATATTGCGCACCCACGGCGCAATGGCGATGTCGGCGATGGAATAGTCCCCCGCGATCCAGTCGCGCCCCTCTAACGCCTTATCCAGCACTGTCAGCAGGCGGGCGGATTCTGCGCGGTAACGCTCTTTCGGGCGCGGGTCTTCAATATCTTTGCCCGCATAAACGTGGAAAAACCCAAACTGCCCAAACATCGGCCCCAGTCCGCCCATTTGGAACATCAGCCATTGCAGCACTTCGTAACGGTTTGCCGCTGGCAGCAGCTTGCCCGTCTTTTCCGCCAGATAAATCAACATCGCCCCGCTTTCAAACAGCGCCAGCGGCGCGCCATTTGGCCCGTTCGGATCAATCATCGCAGGGATTTTGTTATTGGGGTTCAGCGACAGAAATTCAGGTGTCATCTGATCGTTCTTGCCGAAATCCACCAAATGCGCCTCGTAGGGCAGGGCCAATTCCTCTAGCGCGATGGATATTTTCACCCCATTCGGCGTGGGCAGCGAATACAGTTGGATCACGCTGGGGTCTTTGGCAGGCCAGCGCGCGGTGATGGGAAATTGCGAAAGGTTGGTCATGTGCTTCTCCTGTTTGGGACGGTTTAGCAGAATTTCCCAGCCATGATGCATAAAATTTGATGCAATTTTGCGCAACCTATGCGCAAATGCGCGCGCTATTAATCGCGCAGAAAGCGCACAGAAGAGGGAACGGAAATGATCAAGGAATTCAAGGATTTTATCGCCAAGGGCAATGTCATGGACTTGGCCGTTGGTATCATCATCGGCGCGGCCTTTACGGCCATTGTCAGCAGCCTTGTGGGCGATTTGATCAACCCCATCATCGGGTTGATCTTGGGCGGGGTGGATTTTACCAGCATGTATGTCGTGCTGTCGGGCACGGTTCCAGCCGGCGCGGGCCTGCAAGTTGCGCGCGATGCGGGCGCGGCTGTGTTCGCCTATGGGGCCTTTATCACCGCCGTGATTAATTTCCTGATCATCGCCTTTGTGGTGTTCTTGTTGGTCAAGGCTGTGAACCGTCTAAAGGGCGAAAAGCCCGCCGCGCCAGAGGCCCCAAAGGGCCCTACCGAACTGGACGTGCTGAAGGATATTTTGGTGGCACTGAAAAAGTAAGCTTAGGCAATTGCGAAAAGGCCCCCGTTTCGGGGGCCTTTTTGTTTAGGCCGCAAGGGCGCTTTGGCCCTGCCTTTTGCGGAAATAATTCCACCAAATGCGATAAGCTGTCAGCAGGGCTAAGGGCGCGAAATGCACCGCCGCAGGGGCCCAGCCGCCCCAATCATGCAAACTGGCCCAGTGCAGCAGCGTCAGCACCGCAGCGCCGTAAGTCCAGCGTTGCAGCCATTTCCACCATGTGCCCATCTTGCGCACGGCAAAGTCCATCGAGGTGGCGGCAAGCGGGATAAACACCGCAAAGGCCAGCCAGCCGGTGAGCATATCAAAGTCGCTCGCCTCGGCCAAAATGCGCGCCAAGGTTTCCTCAACAACCACATAGGCCAGTGTATGCACCGCGGCATAGGCAAAGGCCGCCACGCCGAAATAGCGGCGATTTTTCACCAGCCAGCGGGCAAAGCGGCTGCCCTTGGTCAACATCATCAGCGGGGTGGCCATCATGGAAATAATCATAAATCGGGCGGCAAATTCGCCCGATCCGTGGATCACGCCGCGCAGGGCGCGGGTTTCCTCGCCAAAAAACGGTGCAATCATGCCAAGGGCAGGCAGGGCCAGAATGGCCCACAGCCAGTAGGGGTTTAGAAAGGAGAGGCGCGCGAACATGGGGAAACCTTTTTGCGTTGATTTCCCTGTAAACGCCCGCGCGCCGCCTTTCCGTCGGTAATTCTTGGCGCTAAATCTTCAACGCCTCGGCCCCTGTGATGCTTGGCAGGCCCAAAGCCGCGCCAACTGCCGCATATGTCAGGTGCCCCGCATGAACGTTCAGCCCTGCCAGCAGGTGCTTGTCATCGGCGCAGGCCTGTTTCCAGCCCTTATTCGCCAGCGCCAGCATGAAGGGCATCGTCGCATTGCCCAAAGCAAGGGTCGAAGTGCGGGCAACCGCGCCTGGCATATTGGCCACGCAGTAATGCATAATGCCGTCCACCTCGTAAATTGGGTCTTGGTGGGTGGTTGCGCGGCTGGTTTCAAAACAGCCGCCTTGGTCAATGGCCACATCCACCAGCGCCGCGCCGGGTTTCAATTCCTTCAACTGCGCGCGCGAAATCAGCTTGGGCGCGGCCGCCCCAGGGATCAGCACCGCGCCAATAATCATATCCGCCTGCCGCGCTAGCTCGATGGTGGTCGCCGCATCGGCATAGGCGTTTTTGAACTGCCCGCCAAACACATCATCCAAATACCGCAAACGGTTCACCGAGCGGTCAAGAACGGTCACATCCGCCCCCATCCCCGCAGCGATTTTCGCCGCGTGGGTGCCCACAACGCCGCCGCCAATCACCAAAACGCGTGCAGGCAGAACACCTGGAACGCCGCCCATCAACACCCCGCGCCCGCCGTTCGCCTTTTGCAGCGTCCATGCGCCAACCTGCGGGGCCAGCCGCCCCGCCACTTCGGACATGGGGGCCAGCAGGGGCAAGCCGCCGCGATCATCGGTCACGGTTTCATAGGCGATGCAGGTCGCGCCCGATGCGAGCAGGTCTTTGGTCTGCTCTGGGTCGGGGGCCAGATGTAGATAGGTGAACAGAACTTGGCCCTGCCGCAGACGCGCACGCTCAATCGGCTGGGGTTCTTTGACCTTGACGATCATATCGGCGCTGGCGAAAATCTCTTCCGCCGTGGCGATTATTTGCGCGCCCGCTGCGATATAATCGGCATCGGAAAAGCCCGCGCCCACGCCAGCATTGGTTTCAACCTGCACGGTGTGACCAGCATTAACCGCCTCGCGCGCCGCATTCGGGGTCATCCCCACGCGGAACTCTTGCGGTTTAATTTCCTTGGGGCATCCGATTTTCATTGCGCTCTCCTATGGGCCAAACGGCGATAGGGGTAGAATGCGGCAGGGCGCGCGCAATTGCTTTGACATTTTGCCCGCAATTTGCCCCAATGGCGCAAGATACTTCGGTAATGGGCGCAAGGTTTCGAAGAAATGACCACCGATCCGCAACTCGACGCAACAGATCGCCGCATTCTGCGCCTTTTGCAGAAGGATAGCCGCATCACCAATGCCGAGCTGGCCGAAAAAGCCAATCTGTCCCCCAGCGCCTGCCACCGCCGCGTGGCGCGGCTAGAGGCAGACGGCATCATCGCCGCCTATGTCGCCCTGCTGGACGCGCGCAAATTGGGGCGGCCGACAACTGTTTACGTGGAAATCACCCTGCAATCCCAAGCCGAGGATGTGCTGGACGCGTTCGAGGCCGCCGTCGCCCGCGTGCCCGACCTGCTGGAATGCCACCTGATGGCAGGCAGCGCCGATTACCTGCTGAAAATCATGGCCGAAGATACCGAAGACTTCGCGCGGATACATCGGCAGTTTTTATCGAGATTGCCAGGGGTGCGGCAGATGCAATCATCCTTCGCGCTGCGAACAGTGGTCAAGACGACGGCGTTGGAGGTGTAGCGTCACACCCCTGTTACAATCCTTCGATATTTCCCGAAATATGGAAATGTCTGCCGCCCTTTTGGCCTTTGATGCCTTGGGCCAGCCCACGCGGTTGGCGGTGTTTCGTCTGCTCGTGCAGGTGGGCGGGCAGGGCTTGGCGGCGGGCGAGATTGCGGCACAGCTGAACATCTCGCCCAGCACGCTGTCGACGCATCTGTCGATTCTTACCCAATCGGGCCTGCTGCTGGCGGTGCGCGATGGGCGCATCATTCGATATGCCGCCGATATGGCTGGGCTGCGGGCGCTGCTGACTTGGCTGCTGCAAGATTGCTGTGGCGGCAAACCTGAAATCTGTGCGCCAGTGCTGGATGCGCTGGCCTGTAACTGCTGAGGGAATCATGGAAAAAACCTACAATGTATTGATCCTATGCACGGGCAATTCTGCCCGTTCCATCTTGGGCGAGGCGGTGTTTAACCACCATGGCGGCGGCAAATTCCGCGCCTATTCGGCGGGGTCGAAACCTGCGGGCCAGCCCAACCCCTTTGCGATTGATCTGCTGAAACGTGAAGGCATCGATACCGCCTTTGCCCGCAGCAAAAGCTGGGATGAGTTTGCCCTACCAGACGCGCCCGCGATGGATTTCGTCATCACCGTCTGCGATTCGGCTGCCGCCGAGGAATGCCCGTATTGGCCAGGCGCACCTGTTTCGGCCCATTGGGGCCTGCCAGACCCTGCGGCGGTAGAAGGGTCGGATGCCGAAAAGGCCGTGGCCTTTGCCCAAACCTACGCCGCCCTGATGCGCCGCGTGGGGGCATTTGCCGCCCTGCCGATTGAAACGCTGGACGCTCTGGCGCTGAAAACCAAACTGTCAGACATAGGCAAAACAGAATGAGTGCGCAAAAGCTGGTGGCCGAGGGGCTTGGCACCGCCCTTTTGGTCTGCGCCGTGGTCGGATCGGGCATTATGGCCGATCGGCTGACCGCTGATACCGCCGTAGCGCTGCTGGCCAATACCGCCGCCACAGTGGCCGCGCTGTTCATGCTGATCACTATTCTTGGCCCCATTTCGGGCGCGCAGTTTAACCCTGTGGCCACGCTGGTTTTCACCCTGCGCGGCGAGATGGCGCGCAGTCTGGCGCTGGCCTATACCGCAGCCCAAGTCTTGGGCGGCATCGCTGGCACATGGTTG
>JAIXVS010000171.1 GCA_027482795.1 Rhodobacter sp. | reverse complement strand
GCGAGATTTTCAGCAGCTTTTGCATTGGCAAGTAGGAGTGTTTCACGTGAAACAATTTGACGTCATTGTTGTTGGGGGCGGACATGCGGGGGCCGAGGCTGCCGCCGCATCCGCACGCATGGGCAGCCGCACAGCCCTGATCACCTTGCGCCGCGACGCTGTTGGTGTGATGTCGTGCAACCCAGCCATCGGGGGCCTGGGAAAAGGCCATCTTGTGCGGGAAATTGATGCCGTTGACGGAATAATGGGCGAAGCCGCCGACCGCGCAGGCATACAGTTTCGCCTGCTCAACCGCCGCAAAGGCCCCGCCGTGCAAGGCCCCCGCACGCAGGCGGATCGGAAACTGTATCGGCAGGCTATCCAATCGCTGCTGGGCCAATACGAAACGCTGACCATTCTTCAGGGCGAAGTGGCCAGTTTGATTGTTAATGCGAACCGCGTGGGCGGCGTTGTGCTGGCTGACGGCAGCCAGATCACCGCAGATGCAGTGATTATCACCGCAGGCACATTTCTGAATGGCGTGATCCATGTGGGCGATCAGCAGCGCGCGGGCGGCCGTGTTGGTGACGCGCCGTCTATCCTGCTTGCCCAGCAACTTTCCGATCTGAATTTGCAGCGCGGACGTCTGAAAACAGGCACGCCCCCCCGCCTTGATGGCCGCACAATCAACTGGTCAGTTCTGGACAGCCAGCCAGGCGATGATGTGCCTACGATGTTTTCTTTCCTAAATTCCGCGCCTTTTGTGCCCCAGATTTCCTGCGGAATCACGCAAACCAACGAACGCACTCACGATATCGTCCGCCAGAATCTGGGCCGTTCGGCCATGTATGGCGGCCATATCTCGGGCGTTGGGCCGCGTTATTGCCCATCGATCGAGGATAAGGTGGTGCGCTTTGCGGATAAAGATCACCACCAAATCTTTCTGGAACCAGAAGGCTTGGACGACACAACCGTTTACCCCAACGGCATTTCCACATCTCTTCCAGCCGAAGTTCAGCACGACTATGTGCGCAGCATTCTGGGGCTGGAGACTGTCGTTATCACCCAGCCAGGCTATGCCATTGAATACGACTATTTCGATCCGCGCGGTTTAGACCCTGCTTTGCAGGTAAAGGCGATGGCTGGATTGTTCTTTGCGGGCCAGATTAATGGCACCACAGGCTATGAGGAAGCGGCGGCGCAAGGCCTTGTTGCTGGCCTGAATGCATCTCTACTGGTAGCGGGGCGGCCTGCGGTAACGTTTAGCCGATCGGAAAGCTATATTGGCGTGATGATAGATGATCTGACCACCCATGGTGTGACCGAACCCTATCGCATGTTCACATCGCGGGCCGAGTATCGCTTGGCCCTGCGCGCGGATAATGCCGACCAAAGGTTGACAGAGAAGGCAATCGAGCTGGGCTGTGTTTCTGAAACGCGGATCAACGCTTATCGCAAGAAGGCAGACCTATTGGCCGCCGCGCGCACGCTTTTGTCGGATACGGCGTTTTCCCCCCGCGAATTGCAGGCAGCTGGCATTGAGGTCAGCGCCGATGGTGCGCGCCGCTCTGCCTATGATGTTTTGGCCTTTGAAGGCGTAACACCCGAACATGCGGCGCGGCTGGTGCCTGATTTTGCCAGCTTTGTTGAGGCTATCCAGCTGCAAACCGCCTGCGACGCGCTGTATGTGCAATATATCCAGCGGCAAGACCGCGATATTCAGCGCCTTCGCGCGGATGAGGCCTTGGCCATTCCTGCCAGCTTTGATTACTCTGGCATTCCCGGCCTTTCCAATGAGCTGACGCAGAAACTAAAGCGCGCCCTGCCCGCAAACATTTTCCAAGCGAGCAAGATCGAAGGCATGACGCCCGCGGCCCTGTTGTTGCTAATATCTCATGTGCGCAGGCCGTCGCGCCAAGCCATGGCGTAAGCATGGATCGGTACATTCCCGACTGGCTGAATGTTTCACGTGAAACAATCGAAAAGCTAGACCACTTTGTGGCCGAGGTTCTGCGCTGGAATCCAGCCATCAATCTGGTGTCAAAATCTTCGATAGCCGATATTTGGCAGCGCCACGTGTTAGATTCGGCGCAGCTGTTTCCTTCGGCCGAATCACAGGGAATATGGGCCGATTTCGGTGCGGGTGGCGGCTTTCCCGGTATCGTTCTGGCCATTCTGGGCGCGCCCGAAATGGTTTTGGTCGAATCAGATCAGCGAAAAGCAACCTTTCTGCGCCAGATGGCCCGTCAGCTTTCTCTGCCCGTTTCCGTCATTGCAAAAAGAATCGACGCTGTAGAGCCGCTGGCCGCGCAAACAGTGTCTGCCCGCGCCCTTGCTTCGTTGACAGAATTGCTGGGCCATGCGACACCGCATCTTGCACCCAATGGCCGCGCAATCTTTCCAAAAGGGCGCGGTTTTGAACAAGAATTGCAGCTTGCCCAAATCGATTGGGTCTTTGATGCAACCAGAATCCCAAGCCGCACCGACCCAGAGGCGGCAATTTTGATGATAGAAAATATAAGGCGGCGATAGAAATGGCTACTCCTCGGATCATTGCGATAGCAAACCAAAAGGGCGGCGTTGGCAAAACCACCACGGCGATCAACCTTGCCGCAGGTTTGGTTGAAAATGGCGCGCGCGTGCTGTTGATGGATTTGGATCCGCAGGGCAACAGCTCGACCGGGCTTGGCGTTGCGCCCGCTGACCGTGCCCTGACCAGCTATGACGTGCTGACGAACGATGCCAGCGTAACCGAGGCCATGCAGACCACTGCCGTAGATCGTTTGTTTGTTTGCCCCGCAAATGCCGACCTTGCTTCGGCCGATATCGACCTTGTTGCCAATGAAAAGCGCAGCTATCTTTTGCATAACGCCTTTCATGGCGCAGATATCGCGGCGTTGAACCTAGATTTCATCCTAATTGATTGCCCGCCTTCGCTTGGCCTTTTGACCCTGAATGCACTGGTCGCGGCTGATGAGGTGCTTGTGCCGCTGCAATGCGAATTTTTCGCGCT
>JAIXVS010000320.1 GCA_027482795.1 Rhodobacter sp. | reverse complement strand
GCGCCCCGAGCGCCAAGTGCGCAACCCTGCAACGGGTGAAACCATGACCAAAGCTGCTGATAAATCAGTGAAATTCTCGATCGCGAAAAGCCTGAAAGACATTGTGAACGGCTAATCGCTGGATCGGCCATAAGACAAGAAAGGGTCGCCCAAGGGCGGCCCTTTTTGCATCGATAGAAACGGGCAGGGGCGGCAAATGGATTATCGGGCAATCGCCATGGGCGTGGCGTTTTCGATTATGTGGTCATCTGCCTTTGCCACGGCGCGCATTTTGATGGCAGGCGCGCCGCCGTTTCTAACGCTGACCGCGCGCTTTGCGGTTTCGGGCCTGATTGCGGTGCTGATTGCGCGCGCTTTGGGGCAAAGCTGGCGGCTGGACAGGCAGACGGCGCGGTCGGTTCTTATCTTTGGCCTATGCCAAAACGCGCTGTATTTGGGGCTGAACTTTTTGGCGATGCAGAAAATTGAGGCATCGCTTGCCGCTATCGTCGCCTCATCCATGCCGCTGCTGGTTGCGCTGCTATCTTGGGCTTTTCGCGGCGAACGGATGGGGGCTTTGGGCATTGCAGGGCTGATTGCGGGCTTTGCAGGTGTGACTTTGGTGATGGGCAGCCGCATCTCTGGCGGGGCGGATGGCGCGATGGTGCTGGCCTGTATTGCAGGGGCTGGCGCGCTGGCGGTGGCGACGTTGACGGTTGGCGCGGCATCAAAGGGCGGCAATTTGCTGATGATTGTGGGTTTGCAGATGTGGGTGGGCGCGGGCGCGCTGGGCATCGTCTCGGTGTTGTTTGAGACGCCTGTTATTCAGCACAGCCCCGCGCTGTGGGCGGCTTTTGTCTATCAGCTGTTGATCCCGGGTTTGACGGCCACGTTGATTTGGTTCGCGCTGGTCGGGCGTATTGGGGCCATCAAGGCATCTGCCTTTCACTTTTTGAACCCTGCCTTTGGCGTGATGATTGCCGCGCTTTTGCTGGGCGAGCATATCGGCCCCATCGATGTTCTGGGTGTGGTGGTTGCCGCGTTGGGAATTTTGGCGGTGCAGATGTCCAAACTGCGCAAAACGGCCCTGATCCCGCAACCAGAGGCGTAGGTAAGGTACCACGCCGCCCAATTATGGCCACAATTGGGCGTGGCGCTGCCACAGTTTTGCCATGATCTACCCGAAAAAAGGTACCAAAAACAACAGCCTGTAGCGAAAAAGGCGCAATTTTGGTCTGAATGTGGAATAAGATAGTCCAAATTGCGCATAACCTATACCAAGGGCTAGAATTGCGGCGCAAGCTGGGGTAGACTTGCGGTAATGCCCTCGTCAGTGGGGTGAGAACGAGCAAAACGTACCAAACACATAAGTTTGGACATGAGGCGGAGCAGTACAATGGTGTCAGCGATCAATTTCGCTGTCCGCACTTCTGCGGGCAGCACGCAACTGGGTACAGTTGCGGGGGAAGGCCAAAGCAATTTGATTGCCGTTCAGCCTGGGCAAAGCATTTCGCTGAACCTCAGCCCTGGATCGGTAGTGGCCTATAAGCAACAAGGCAGCGATCTGATTGTGCAGCTGACCGATGGGCGCACGATTGTGCTGTCTGGCTATTTTGCCGCGCCAGAGGGGGTGGAGAATAAGCTTTACCTATCATCCAACGATCAGATTGTTGAAGTGCGCGTTGCGGATGGCGTTGATGGTGTGTTGTTCGCCGATTACGGCCCGACGCAAGCCATGGAAAAATGGAGCCCGCTAGACAACCTTCGCTTTTCAGAATCGGATGTGTTGAGTGATGCGATGGTCGCCTCGAACGAGCCTGCGGGAATGGCGGCGCTTGTGCCAGGTTTGCTGGCGGGTGGCGGCGCGGCGGCGGGTATTGGTGGGCTGGGCACAGCGGCAGCTTTGGCGGGCGGTGCGGCGCTGCTGGGTGGCGGCGGTGGCGGTGGCGGTGGCAACGGCGGCGGTAATGGCGGCGGTGGCGGTAACGGCGGTGGCGGTAACGGTGGCGGTGGTAACGGCGGCGGCGGCAACGGTGGTGGCGGTGGCGGTGGCGGCGGTGGGCATACACCGCCTGCAATTGATCCGCGCGGGACAACGACTGTAACCACGAATACAAATAACCCAAGTGTTGTCGTCTCGGGCACGGGTCATCCAGGTGATACGGTGGCTGTTACAATTGGCGGCACGACAACCAACACCACAATCGGTGGCAATGGCACATGGACTGTCACGCTGACAGGTGGAAACCTGCCCCCTGATGGTACCTATGTGCCGCAGGTGGTGGTGACCAATTCTGTCACGGGCGCTACGACCACGCTGACAGGTTCGACCTATATCATCGACATGACCCCGCCTGCCTTTGCCGTGCAAGATGGCACAACCTCGGTTGGGGATATTCATAATATTGCCAGCTATGTTGTTTCGGGTGGGGCCACGGTTATCACAGGTACGGGCGAGGCAGGGGCCACCATGCGGGTGACGGCCAATGGTCATACGATTACAACGGTTGTCGGCGCAGATGGCAGCTGGCAGGTTAGCTTTAGCCAAGTGCAGTTGCTCGGCGGCGATTACCGCGAAGTGCCCGTCACCATTACGGCAACCGATATCAACGGCAATGTCAGTGCTGCGCTGAACACGCGCATTGCCATTGACACTGTTGCAAACCCCATTGCGGTTAGCACAGTCGCTGGGGATGGCACTGTAAACCTGCAAGAAAGCGCGAATGGCTTTAATGTCAGCGGCACCTCGGTGGCGGGGGCGCAGTTGATTGTGACCATTGGCGGCGTATCGCAAACGGTTACCGTGAATGCCAATGGCCAATGGAACGCCAATTTCGGCGGCGGCGTTGTAACCCAAGACGGCCTTGCCACGATGACCCTGTCCAGCACGGACGCGGCGGGTAACCCAAATGTGGTAACCCACCAATTCCGCGTGGATACGCAGGCCACTGCGGTGATTGCGGCAAACCAAGCCTTTGGCACGTCGATCAACGCAGCAGAGGCGGCGGCGGGAGTGAGTATTGCGGGCACGGCGGATGCGTTCTCGACCGTAGTGGTCAATTTTGAAGGCCAAAACCGCACGGTTTCTGCCAATGCGCAGGGTCAATGGACGACCAGCTTTGATTTGTCATCTTTGGTGGGCGGCGCGGGGGCTGACCGCGCGAGTATTGTTTCTGTGACCGCAACCGACCCCTATGGCAACGTCGCACAATCCTCGCAATCGATCACCATTGACACCCGCGCGCCAAATGATCCGTTTGTCACGGGGGATGCGGGCAACAACGGCTTTATGACGGGC
>JAIXVS010000365.1 GCA_027482795.1 Rhodobacter sp. | reverse complement strand
GACGGGCACGCGCGATACCCAAGAATATGTGCTGGGCTTTACCGAACCTGCCCTGTTGGGGCGCAATTTGCGCTTTAAACTGAATGGCCAATACAAAACCACCACGCAGGCCGATTCCAATTATGATACCCAACTTGCAAGTATTTCGCCCGGGCTAGAATTCCCCGTGGGCGAGCAGACGCGGCTGGAACTGCGCTATCGTGCTGCGCGCGAAGGTGTGGTCAATGTTAATTCCTCATCTGGTTTGATTGCAGCCGAAGCCGCGCGTGGGAACGAGCTGACCTCGGCCTTGGGCTATACGTTTAACTTTGACACGCGCGGCACCGATGTCTCCAACGGCGGGTTCTTGCTGCGCTTTGGGCAGGATTTTGCGGGCTTGGGCGGGGATGTAAATTACGTCTCATCCAATGCGCTGGCGGTGGCAGAAGCCAAGATTTTCAACGAAGACGTAACGCTGCGTGCCGTGGCAGAGGGCGGGGTTATCACCTCGCTGAATGGCTATACCAGCCGCGTGACGGATCGTTTCTTTGATGCGGGTGGCCTTCGCGGGTTTGAACGCAACGGCATTGGCCCGCGCGAGGCTGGCGATGCTTTGGGCGGCAATATGTTTGCATCCGTGCGCTTTGAGGCGGAATTCCCACTGGGCTTGCCAGAAGAATATGGCATCACGGGCGGCGCGTTTGTGGATATGGGGTCGGTTTGGGGGCTGGATGACGTCGGCACGGCGCAGGGCGTCGATCGCGCGATGCGGTCTGCCGCAGGTTTGGCCATTTTGTGGACAACCCCGATTGGCCCCTTGCGCATGAACTTTTCGCGCCCGCTGCAAAAGGAAAGCTTTGACATCAGCCGCGATTTCGAGCTGACGATTTCGACCAAGTTCTAACATGCGTTGGCGGTTTGCACGCGAATTGGGGCTTGCGGCGGTGATCGCCGCAAGCCTGCCCGCAGGCCAAATACAGGCGCAAAGCAGCCCTGCGGCGCTGGATGCATCGCCGATTTTGACGCTGGATCAAGATGCACTTTACCAGCGCAGCCTGTATGGCAAGGCGCTGCGGGCCAAAATCGCCCAAGAGGTGGCAAAGCTGGATGCGGACAGTCGGCGCGTTGATGCAGAGTTAGAGGCAGAAGAACATGCGCTGACCCAAAAGCGCGGCCAGATGCTGGCCGCAGATTTTGCCCCCCTTGCTGCCGCTTTTGACAAAAAGGCGCAGGAATTGCGCGCGCAGAACGCCGCCGCCGTCGAGGCGCTGCGCCTAAAGGAACAAGACGGGCGCAAAGAGTTTTTTACCGTAGCGGCCAAGGTTCTGGGCGATTTTATGGTGGAACGGGGCGCTGCGGCCATTATCGACAAAGGGGCGGTCATCGTCTCGCTGCGCGGCCTTGATGTCACCGACGCAGTGGTGGCGCGTATTGACGAAGTTCTGGGCGACGGCACGAAATAGCCCTGCGCGCACCCGCTGCGCCCTACCTTTGGCCCTATGCCCAAGCTTACCTTGCCAGTTTATCTATTCATTGCTAGTGATCAGACCATTAGATAACGCCTTGGAGAGGTCATGACCGAACAATCCCCCACCGCATTGACCGCCGATTTGGCCCTGATCCAACGCATCATTCCGCATCGCTATCCGTTTTTGCTGGTCGATAAGGTGCGCGATATCATTGTCAATGAAAGCTGCGTGGGCATAAAGAATGTGACCTTTAACGAGCCGCAGTTTCAGGGCCATTTCCCAAATATGCCCATTTTTCCAGGCGTGATGATTGTGGAAGCCATGGCGCAAACCTCGGGCATTTTGGTGGGCCTGTCGATGGATTTGGTCGATAAACACGCCACGGTGTTCTTTATGGGCGTCGATAAGGTGAAGTTTCGCCGCAAGGTTGTGCCAGGCGATGTGATGGAGCTGCATGTGCGCGCGCTGCGCGGCGGTGGGCGCGTGTGGAAGTTTGAAGGCCGCGCCATGGTTGAAGGCGAGCTGGCCTGCGAGGCCGAGTTTATGGCCATGTTTGATGTGCCAAAAGCATGAGCATTGCGCCTGATGCTATAATTCACCCCTCGGCGGTGATCGAGGCGGGGGCCGTGATTGGCCCGCGCTGCCAGATTGGCCCGTTTTCCATCATTGGCCCCGAAGTGCGCCTTGGTGCGGACGTGATCGTGAAATCCCACGCCGTGGTGACGGGGTGGACGGATGTGGGGGACGGTACGGTGATTTTCCCCTATGCCTGCGTGGGGGAAATTCCCCAAGATTTAAAGTATAAGGGCGAGAGGACGCGCCTGATTGTGGGCGCACGCTGCCGCATCCGCGAAGGGGCCACGCTGAACACGGGCACGGAAGGTGGCGGCGGGGTTACCCGTGTTGGCGATGATTGCCTTATCATGACAGGCGCGCATGTGGGCCATGATGCCCAGCTTGGCAGCCGCATTGTACTGGCAAATCAGGTGGCGATTGCGGGGCATTGCATTATTGGCGATGATGTGGTGATCGGCGGGCTGTCTGGCATTCATCAATTTGTGCGCATTGGCCATGGCGCGATGATTGGCGCGCTGACGATGGTGACCAATGATGTGATACCCTACGGCCTTGTACAGGGGCCGCGCGGGGTGCTGGATGGGCTGAATTTGGTGGGGCTAAAGCGGCGCGGATTGGATCGCAGCGAAATTTCCGCCCTGCGCGCGGCCTATACGGCGTTGGCGGCGGGCGAGGGGGGCAGTTTTGTGGAACGTGCCCGCGCCTTGGCTGAAAATGCGCCTACCGCGCAGGTGCGCGAAGTGGTCGAGTTTATCCTGTCGCAGACCGACCGATCTTTCCTCGGCCCGAAATGAGCGCGCTTGCCATCATCGCGGGCCAAGGCGCGCTGCCTGCCGCGCTGCTGGCGGCATTGCCTGCCCGCCCGCTGATCTGCGCGCTGGATGGCTTTGCGCCTGATGGGGTTGCGGTTGACGTAACCTTTCGCCTTGAACGCCTTGCGCTGCTTTTGCGCGACTTGGAAGATCGCGGCGTAACTCATGTGTGCTTTGCAGGCGCAGTGCGCCGCCCGCGTCTTGACCCCAGCCTGTTTGACCCTGCTACTGCGCAAATGGTGCCGCGATTGCTGGCGGCCATGGGGCAGGGCGATGATGGGGCTTTGCGCGCGGTGATTGGTATTTTTGAAGAGGCAGGCTTTGGCGTGCAGGGCGTGGCCGATATTGCGCCTGCGGTGATCCCTGCGGCGGGGGTTTATGCGGGGGCGGTTAGCGCCGATATGCAAAGCGATGCCGCGCGCGCCGAAGCCATTGTTGCGGCCTTGGGCTCTGTCGACGTGGGGCAGGGCTGCGTTGTGGCGGGCGGGATTTGTTTGGCGGTCGAGGTTATATCTGGCACCGATGCCATGCTGGCCAGCGTGTGCACCCTTGGAGATGTGCGCCCTGCGGCGCGCGGGGTGTTCTATAAATCTGCCAAGGCGGGGCAAGATCTGCGCATTGATCTGCCCACGCTGGGCCCCGCAACTGTGGAGAATGCCGCCCGTGCTGGCCTTGGCGCGATTGTCTGGCGCGCGGGCGATGTGATTTGCCTTGATCTGCCAATCATGCAAGCCGCTGCCACTGCCGCTGGCCTAACCCTATGGGCGCGCTAAGGTTTTTCATCGTCGCGGGCGAGCCTTCGGGCGATCGTTTGGGCGCGGCCTTGATGGGCGCTTTGCAAAACCTTCACAAAGATGTGCAATTTGCAGGTGTGGGCGGGCCGCTGATGCAGGCGCAGGGGCTGGTCAGCCTATTCCCGATGGAGGAACTTTCGGTGATGGGCATTATCGAGGTTTTGCCGAAATACCGCGCCTTGAAGCGCCGTATCGCCCAGACAGCGGCGGCGGCGCTGGAGTTTGCGCCTGATGCGCTGATCACCATTGATAGCCCCGATTTTTGCCTGCGCGTGGCGGGGTTGGTCAAAGCCGCCCAGCCCGATCTGCGCACCATCCATTATGTTGCGCCATCCGTTTGGGCGTGGCGGCCAAAGCGGGCGGTGAAAATGGCGCGGGTGATTGACCATGTGCTGGCGCTGCTGCCGTTCGAGCCGCCCTTGATGCGAGGCGCGGAGATGACATGCGATTTTGTCGGGCACCCTGTGGTATCCGAGGCGCTGGCAAGCCCCGCTGAGGCGGCTTTGTTCAAGGGCGATGGCCCGCTGATCCTGTGCCTGCCCGGATCGCGCAGAGGCGAGGTTGCGCGCCTTGCGCCGATTTTCGGCGCTGTGTTGGCGCGCATCAAGGCCGTCCATCCCAACGCGCGCGTGGCGCTGCCCACGGTGCGGGGCGTGGCCGATTTGGTGGCGGAACTTACCGCCGATTGGCCGATTGCCCCGCAGATCATCACCGATGCGGCCGAAAAGCGGGGGGCCTTTGCGGCGGCGGATGTAGCGCTGGCGGCATCTGGCACAGTGTCGCTGGAACTTGCGGCGAATAGCTGCCCGATGGTGATTGCCTATGATATGAACCGCCTGACGCTGTGGCTGATGGCGCGCGCGGCGCTGGTCGATACGGTCACGTTGGTGAATTTGGTGTCGCAAACCCGCAGTGTGCCCGAATTTATTGGCAAAAACTGCACGCCTGACAAAATTGCGCCCGCGCTGCTGGCGCTGCTGGAAAATCCTGCGGCGCAGAATGCCGCAATGGATGTCACCATGCAGCGCCTTGGGCGCGGCGGCGAGGCCCCCGCGATGCGCGCGGCAAAATCTGTTCTGGAGGCGTTATGAGCGATTTGCGTGACCTAACCCGCAGCTTTGCCCGCATAGGCGTGCTGTCTTTTGGCGGGCCAGCGGCGCAGATTGCGTTGATGCACCGCGACGTGGTGGAAGACCGAAAATGGGTGTCCGAACAGGAATACCTATCGGCCCTGTCGTTTTGCATGTTGCTGCCTGGGCCAGAGGCGATGCAGCTTGCCACATGGATTGGCTGGCGCAAAGCGGGGGTGATTGGCGGGCTGATTTCGGGCGGGTTGTTTGTGCTGCCGGGGGCTGCCTTGGTGCTGGCGCTGGCGATGGTTTACGCGTCCTTTGGCACTTTGCCTTTGGTCGCCGCGCTGTTTGTGGGTGTGCAGGCCGCCGTGCTGGCCGTGGTGATCGAGGCGCTCTTGCGTCTGTCCAAACGGGCGCTAAAGGGGCGGGCGCATTGGGGCATTGCCATTGCGGCCTTTGCCGCGCTGTATTTCTTCGTGCTGCCCTTTCCCGTGGTGATTATTGCCGCAGCCCTGCTGGGGCTGGCACTGCTGCGCCAGCCAGCGCCGCCTGCCCCTGAAATTGCCACTGCCCTGCCCATTCGGCAAAGCGTGATCGCGGCGCTGATTTGGAGCGCGGTGTGGCTGATCCCGCTGGCAGGTGTTGTGGCCTTTGCGCCGCAAATTCTGGCCGATATCGCGCTGTTCTTTTCCAAACTGGCGATGCTGACCTTTGGTGGGGCCTATGCGGTGCTGTCGTGGATGGCATCCGAAGTGGTGGTCACGCGCGGCTGGCTGACCGCGCCGCAGATGCTGGATGCGCTGGCCTTGGCCGAAACCACACCCGGCCCGCTGATTTTGGTGACGGAATTTGTGGCCTATGTGGCCGCCTATCAACAGGGGGGAACGGGGCTGGGGGTGGCTGCGGCCATTATCACCCTGTGGATGACCTTTGCGCCGTGCTTTTTATGGATTTTCGCAGGCGCGCCGTGGATTGCGCATTTGCAAAACGCCCCGCGCCTGACGGCGGCGCTGGCGGGTATTATGGCGGCGGTGGTGGGGGTGATTGCGCATTTGTCGCTATGGTTTGGGCTGCATGTGCTGTTTGGCGCAACCATCACTGCACAGCTTGGCCCCTTGCAGCCGCTGCTGCCCGATTTTGCCACGCTGCGCCTTTTGCCTTTTGCCCTTGCCTTGCTGGCGGGCGTGCTTTTGCTGCGATTGCACTGGGCGCTGCCGTGGGTTTTGCTGATTTGTGGGGCAGTTTCTGCATTAAGCCTTGCTTTCTAGGCCGCACCCTCTTTTCAACCGCCGCAATTCGCTTAAGGTAGATTAAGCAGTTGGTGGGGGGGCAGCATGGCAAAACCGATCGATTACGGCAACTTGATGCACCGCGCCATGCGGGGGCTGATCCAAACTGTTTTGTCCGATGTGGCCAAAGGCGGCCTGCCTGGCGATCATCATTTCTTCATCACCTTTGATACGGGCGTATCGGGCGTGAAAATGGCAAAATGGCTGAATGACCGCTATCCAGACGAGATGACGCTGGTGCTTCAGCACTGGTTCGAAGATTTGACGGTGACGGATGGCGGGTTTTCGGTGACGCTGAATTTTGGCAATAACCCCGAAAACATTGCGGTGCCATTTGATGCGGTGCGCACCTTTGTTGACCCATCGGTTGAATTTGGCCTGCGGTTCGAGACCCATCCCAGCGAGGATGACGACGAAGAAGATGCCCCCGAAGACGATCCGCCACCCCCGCCAAAGGGCGAGGCGCAGATTGTGCGTTTAGATAAGTTTCGCAAATAAGTCATGCGGTTGAAACATTAATCGCGGATCTTGGGCGCAGCACCTGTATAAAGTAAAGGATTGACCATGGCCCAAGATTTCATCCTGTTCGCGCGCGAGTTTTTTGCAACGCCCTTTCAGGTGGCGGCAGTATCGCCATCGTCGCGGTTTTTGGCGCGGGCTATGGCTGCGGGGCTTGGCCCCCAAACGGGGCCAGTGGTTGAATTTGGGCCAGGCACGGGGCAGTTGACGCGGGGTATTTTGGCCGCTGGCGTGGCCCCGCAAGATTTAACTCTGATCGAGATGAGCGCCGATTTCGCCCGCCATTTGGCGGCAGAATTTGCGGGCGTAACGGTACACCGTGCGGGCGCGCAAGAAGCGCCAAGTTTTGCCCCTGCGGGCAGTGTGGGGGCGGTTATCTCTGGCCTGCCGCTGCTCTCTATGCCCGATCCTGTGGTCGAGGCGATTTTGGCCGCCGCCTTTACCGTGCTGCGCAAGGGCGGCGAGATGCGGCAGTTTACCTACGGCTCAAAGCCGCCCATCGCGCCGCATATCTTGGAAAAGCTGGGGCTGGTTGCCATTGAAGGCAGCAAAGTTTGGCTAAACGTGCCGCCCGCGCGGGTTTATATCCTGAAACGTGCCAGCGAAATTTAACTCAATTTGCGTTGGTATGCAGATGTATACCGTTGAGTTTTCCGCGCCCTTGGGCTATGGCAGGCCCCAGTAACAGGAGGCTTGCATATGACCGATACCCGCGTTGAGACGGACAGCTTTGGCCCGCTGGACGTTCCTGCCGATAAATACTGGGGCGCGCAAACGCAGCGCAGCATCATCAACTTTCCCATCGGGTGGGAACGCCAGCCCGTGGCCATCATCCGCGCGCTTGGCGTGATCAAAAAGGCCTGCGCGCTGGTCAATATTGATCAGGGTGATATTTCGCCCGACCTAGGCCATGCGATTGCAGCCGCCGCGCAAGAGGTGATCGACGGCAAGTTTGACGATAACTTCCCGCTGGTGGTGTGGCAAACGGGGTCGGGCACGCAGACCAACATGAACGCGAATGAGGTGATTTCCAACCGCGCGATTGAAGCTCTGGGCGGGGTGATGGGCAGCAAGAAACCTGTCCACCCGAACGATCATGTGAACATGGGCCAATCATCCAACGACACATTCCCCACGGCGATGCATGTGGCCATTGGCATGATGGCGCGGGATGTTCTGCTGCCAGGTCTGGAAAAGCTGCATCACGCCTTGGCGCATAAAGCGCAAGAATTCAAAGACATCATCAAAATCGGGCGCACCCATACCCAAGATGCAACGCCGCTGACGCTGGGCCAAGAATTTGGCGGTTATGCGCATCAAGTCGCGCAGGGGATCATGCGGGTGAAGAAAATCCTGCCCGAAATCTATGAGCTGGCCCAAGGCGGCACGGCTGTTGGCACGGGGCTGAACACCCGTGTGGGCTGGGACAAACGTGTCGCTGCATCGATTGCCCAGATCACCGATCTGCCTTTTGTGACTGCGCCGAATAAGTTCGAGGCGCTGGCAGCGCATGACGCGATGGTGATGTTTTCGGGCGCGCTGAAAACGGTTGCGGTCAGCCTGTTCAAAATTGCCAATGATATGCGCCTGCTGGGCTCTGGCCCGCGCTCGGGCCTTGGGGAATTGATCCTGCCCGAAAACGAACCAGGATCGTCGATTATGCCCGGTAAAGTGAACCCCACGCAGGCCGAAGCGCTGACGATGGTCTGCGTGCAGGTGATGGGCAATGATGCGGCCGTGGGCTTTGCGGGCAGCCAAGGGCATTTTGAGCTGAACGTCTATAACCCCGTGATGGCCTATAACGTGCTGCAATCGATGCAGCTTTTGGGCGATGCGGCGGCGTCTTTCACCGATAATATGGTGGTGGGCACGCAGGCGAATGTGGCGCGGATTGATAAGCTGATGAAGGAAAGCCTGATGCTTGTCACCGCGCTGGCCCCGACCATCGGCTATGACGCGGCGACAAAGGTTGCCAAAACCGCGCATAAGAACGGCACAACCCTGCGCGAAGAGGCGATTGCACTGGGCTATGTCGATGGCGAGACGTTCGATCGCGTGGTGCGGCCTGAAGATATGATCGGGCCCAAGGGCTGATCGGGGGGGAAATGGCCGATATCATCAACCTGCGCAGCGCGAAAAAGGCGGCAATCCGCGCCAAATCGCGCGCGCAGGGTGATGAGAATGCCGCCAAATTTGGCCGAAGCCGCGCCGAGAAAACCGCCGAAAAGTTGCGGGCCGAAAAGGCCAAGGCACTGCTTGACGCGCATAAGCGGGAAACCCCATGAGCGGGCCGCAGAAACATTCCCTTACCCTGCGCGGGCACCGCACCTCGGTAACCTTGGAGCCTGAATTCTGGGCGGCGTTTCAGGCGCTCGCGGCAAAGCGCGGGCTATCGGTGAATGCGCTGGCGGCGCAGATGGATGAAGCGCGCGGTGATGTTGGCCTAGCCTCGCATATCCGCGTGGAAATTTTGCGCGCTTTGCAAGGGGAAACGTGATGCCAAACATTTTGCTGCTGGTTGCCATGCCCGAGGAATTGGCCACCGCGCCGCAGGGCATGACCCTTGTCCATACGGGCATTGGCAAGGTGAATGCCGCGTGGCGCAGCGCGCAGGCGCTGGCCCTGCATCGCCCTGATCTGGTGATCAATTTTGGCACGGCAGGGGCTGTCACGCGGGGTCTGCATGGGCTGGTCGAGGTGGGGGCGGCGGTGCAGCGCGATATGGATGTGCGCGCGCTTGGCGTGCCTTTGGGCGCGACCCCGTTCGAGGAGGACAGCGCGCAGATCCGCTTTTCGCCCGCCCCACTGATCTGCGGCACGGGTGATAGCTTTGCCGCCAGCGCGCCCGAGATGCCCTGCGATCTGGTTGATATGGAACTTTATGCCATTGCAAAGCTGTGCCGCGCAGAAAACATCCCGCTGCGCGCGTTCAAATACATTTCCGACAACGCCGATGATGCCGCCCCCACCGATTGGCGCCAAGCCCTGCGCTATGCCGAAGACGCCTTTTTGGCGCGCTTGGGGCAGGGGCTGTAAGGGGGGCGCACGCGCCCCCCTCGCTTCGCTCACCCCCCGTGGATATTTTTAGAGCAAGGAAGAAACAGACAGCCTGCCTGCTTCCTTGCTCTGGAAATATCCTGCGGGGGGAAGCGCGTGCTTTACGCGCTGGGGGGCGCAAAGCCCCCCTGTTTCAGCGAACACGACGTTGGGAAATTAGTGCCAGATTCTGTGGACCTGATCTGAAGCGCGATGCTTTGACAGAGCCTTTTGAGCAGGGAAATTAGTGCCAGATTCTGTTGCCAGGCTCTGACGCCTGATGCTTTGCCAGAGCCTAACGCGCAAGGAAATTAGTGCCAGATTCTGTTGCCAGGCTCTGGCGGGCCCCGCCTTACGCGGCTAAGCGCAAGGACTTAGTTTCGGCGACTTGGGTTGCTTACGCAGCCAAAGCCATTGCCGGAGCACGGTTGTCATTTGCAACTGT
>JAIXVS010000079.1 GCA_027482795.1 Rhodobacter sp. | reverse complement strand
GATGGCGCTGATACCATCAACGGTGGGGCAGGAAATGATGAAATCGTCGGTGGTGGCGGCGCGGATACGCTAACTGGCGGTCTGGGCAGAGACAGTTTCATCTTCTCAAAAGATTATAACGACTTTGATGTTGAAAACTATGATATGCAAAGTCAATTTGGTGATACCATCACCGACTTTGTCAGCGGCGTTGATCGTATAATATTCAACACTGGTGGTGATCATTTTGGGGCCATCGGTATGGATGATACCGTGCGCCTTACCATTAACGCACGCCCAACCAGCGATAATTCATCCTTTATTCTGCGCACCAGCGGTTCAAACAGCACCCTGTATTGGGACCGCGATGGCAATGGGACAGAATACGGAGAAGTTGCCGTTGTGAGTTTGACGGGCGTTACCGTCATCGCCGCGTCAGATATTGGGCTTTTCGACTGATCGCGTAGGTTCATCATTGGTTTGGGCGGCCAGCATTTTCGTGTTGGCCGCCTTATCCAATCAAAATAACCGCCCAAGCCACCCCGCCCGCCAGGGCCACCAGCACCACCACCGCGCTGCCCGCGTCTTTGGCACGTTTGGCGCGGGGGTCTATGTCGGTTGAGATGTAATCCACCACTTCCTCAATCGCCGTGTTCAACAGTTCCGCCGCCAGCACCAAAATGCCCAAGGCATAGATCAGCGCCCGCTCGCCCGTGGTCATGTCGACCACCAGCGACAGGGCAATCGACAGCGCATTCACCGCCACCCATTGCCGCAGCGATTTCTCGCGCGACCAGGCCGAAACCCACCCCTCATAAGACCAACGCGCGGTGTTTTTCAGCCGCCGCGCCTCGTTCAAAAGCCATGTCATTGGTGCCCCCACTGTTCGCCAGCGCTTGGCTGTGCTGAGCCTAAACCTACGGCGCACCCCGCCGCGCGTCCAGATAGGCGCGCACGCAGGTGACGATATGCGCAAATCGATCCCCGCCCAGATGCACCCCGCCATACCAGCGGGTGACGACGATGATATGATCCGCCAGCCCCTCGCGCTGGATCATCCGCAAAATCACGTCCCCCGCCCCCGCCTCGCCATCATCATTCCGCACGGCCTCGCCGCCCAGCACTGCCGCCCATGAATGATGCGTAGCCTTGGCAAATTTCTTGGGCCGCCGCAGATCGGCAATAAATGCCGCAGCCCCCGCCCGCCCCACCACATCCCCGCCCGACACGGCATAGCGCGATCCACGGTCGCGCAACACATCTTCGATTTGCAGCATCCCCTATTGCCCCCGCAGGCGCGCAGTTTCGCCCAGCACCAGCGCCTTGCGGCTGTCATTGGCGGGGTGCGTGCCCAAAAAGCGGTCGCCAGGGTCTGGCAGGCGGTCAAAAAACGCAGCCCCCAGCACAGGGTCGAACCCCGCCGCAAAGGCAATGCGGGTGCCGATCACATCGGCCTCCAGCTCAAAATCCTTAGAATACCGCCGCGCGCCAATGCCCGCCCCCATTTGCGCCGCGCGGTCCACAGTGGCGCTGTCAAACCCGCTGGCCTGCGCCATCACCCCCGCCAGCACCGCGCCCCGCATCGCGCTGTCCTGCTGGCGCGCCAAATGCCCCGCAATGTGATGCCCCGCCTCGTGCCCCATGATGAAAGCCAGCTCATCGCGGTTTTGCGCCGTGGCAATCAGCGATAGGGTAAAGGCGATAATCGGGCGGCCCGCATCATCCACCGTTTGAAAGGCATTGGGCGGCTGGCCCGCGCGCCCATCAATGGCAATCTGAAAATCGCAATTGCCCTGCGTGCCCGCGCCAAGGCAAACAGATTCCGCCACAGGTTCCACCGCATCCACCACCGCCACAAAGTTTCGCGCGGCCAATTGCGGCGGTAAACGAAGGTCGGGCACCTGCCCACCGCTGGGCGGCGCGGGCACCACCCCGCAGCCCGCCAGCCCCACCAAACCCGCCCCAAAAATGATCTGCCAAATCCTCATGTCGGCAATATAGCCGCGCGCGCCGCGCATTTGCAATTTTCCCCGCGACAAGCGGAACAAATCATTGTGAAATGGCGGCAAAGGAAACGGCTGGCCAAGGAGGCCCCCATGTTCACCATCGAGCACGATTTTGACGCCAGCATCATCACCCTGATCGACGAAGGCGCGCCCGAAAACGCCCTGCAAGAGGACATCACGATTGAGGCGTTTGAAGACTGCATCGTGCTGCGCCAGATGGACGAGATGACCGAAACCGAAATGACCATCACCCTTTCGCTGCGCCAAGTGCAGGATCTGGCGGCGGCGTTGGATTTGCCCGAGGGGAGTTATCGGATTGAGCGGAAGTAGGGGGGGTAAACTCAATTTGCCGATTAAATCCAAAAGGGGCCATTGTGTGCGTGTTTTCACACACCATGCCCTGCGGGGTTTGGGGCATTAAAAGTTGCGCGCGCAATCGCGCAAAATAGGTCTGTTGTTGGTGCCAGAGTTATCGTTCTCGCCCGAACCGTTTGAGCCGCCCGTGTGCGATTGGGCTTGAGGGTCGTCTCTGCCATGTCGTTCCTAAAAATCCTTCTTATATTCTTCATGGCTTTTGAACGAATACTCGCTGCCCGATCCGCCCATGCCGCCGCCGTCAACCATGTCCTTTAGTGAAATGAAGCCGCTTCCGGTCTCGTTATTGGTGGACACGCAAAAACCCCCGCGTGAAATATCTAATTACCTGTGATTGATAGACTAATAATATAGATAGCTTTACTCTTCTTGGATCGAATACCCAAATCTAATCTCGTCGACTCTTTCTTCCGTATAATAAATGTACGCTCTTTTGAATTCGATACCATCAGAATAGGTGAACGAATCGCGTATTGCACCAACTTCGTCGCTACTATAGTATCTGTTAATTTCAAAAAAAGGCTGCAATATTTCATCAACCTCTATCGGAGTCATTCCAAGTTTGACCAATTCAAGTTCGTGCGGAGGAATTGCACCCTTTGGGGATTTCATATATGATTCCGCTTCGCTTACTTTACGTCCCACTGTTGCCTTGCTAGTCTCTACGCAGCCAGCTAAGGCCATGGCCGCACAAAGCACGCCAGCTAGCATTCTACTTGGTAGCGCTGCCGCGCGGGTCGATAGTGCTTGACCCTCAAATCTCGTCTTGTGCATGAATAAGCCTTTCATCTTTCTGTTTGGGAAGGGAATTTCCATGTCAGCCTTCACGTGTGCCGCCATAGTCTGTCAACAAATTGTCCGCACTTTCAGAGTTTGCCCCGTTTTTCTCAAAAAATTTATACTCTTCATGGCTTTTAAAGGTATACTCGCTGCCCGAACCACCAGCGCCGCCGCCGTCGCCCATGTCTTTAAATGATGTAAATTCAGCCATTCTTTATTTCCCCCAAACATTTATACTTGACAGTCATTTCCCGGCCGAATTATGATTATTTATTATTTGAGCAGTTACTCTCCGACTGCGTCATATCCAAATCTAACGATGTAGACTTTTCCATCTCGATATCTAACTGTTGCTATCTTGACTTCCTGCCGATCTCTGTAAAGGAATTGATCTGTAATCACATTAGTTTCAACATCACTTTTAATTCTAGTAACTTCATAAGGTTGCCCCAAAATCGCCTCAACTTCTCCCATACTCATGCCTAATTCAACCATTTCAAGACCCTTGGGCGGAACTGCGCCATCCGGCGAAAACACAAACGCTTCTTCCCCGGTCATTTCCCGCCCGCCTTTTGCCTTGCTTGTCTCCATGCAACCAGCGGCGGCAATAAACGCACAAAAAAGCATACCAGCTAGCATTCTACTTGGTCGCGCTGCCGCGCGGGCCAATGGTTCATGACCCTCAAATCTCGTCTTTTGCATGAATAAGCCTTTCATCTTTCTGTTTGGGTAGGGAATCCCAAACACAACCAAAGCGTGTCGCTCTACAGTCTGTCAACAAATTGTTCCCGCTGACGAAATCGTCCCCCCATGCCGCGCGCCTTATTCCCAGTTGCGCCGCCGCACAGCCGAAATACCTGCCGCCCATTAGGCAGGGTGATGCGCGTCACGTCTGGGCGCGGGTTAATCTTTGTGATGCCCAGTTCGGCTAGGGGCGTGGCGGTGGTCGTGCCATCCGCCTTCGTCACCATCATCCGAAACGCGCCCCACCGCGCAGCGCGTGTAGGGACGGATGCAATACAGATGCAATACGCATAACATACGCAAAACATACGCCCCCCACCCGCGCCCGCAGCGTTAACACCTTCCCCCCCATTCCACCTTGACCCCGCCCCCAAACTTGGGTGCTATGCGGGGGAAGGAGAGCCCGATGCCCCACCCCGAAAGCCCCGCCGCCTTTGACTTTTTGGCGACCCGCCGTTCGCACCCTGCGAAAACGTTCAACGGCCATGTGCCAGACCGCGCCGCGCTGGAGCCCATCTTGAACGCGGCGCTGCGTGTGCCTGACCACGGTATGCTAACCCCTTGGCGTGTATTGGTTTTACAGCGCGCGGCGCTGTTGCGCGTGGCTGCAATGGCCGAAAAGCGCGGTCAAGAATTGGGGCTGGACGAGGTCGCTATTGGCAAGGGGCGCGGGCAGTTTGAACGTTCGCACCTTGCCGTTGTGGTGATCTCGGCCCCTGTGATCCCGCATAAAGTGCCCGCTTCGGAACAGGTGGCCTCCGCCGCCGCCCTATGCATGAACATCGTGAATGTCGCCTACGCCGCAGGCTGGGCCGCGCAGTGGCTGACAG
>JAIXVS010000326.1 GCA_027482795.1 Rhodobacter sp. | reverse complement strand
TTGCAACTGTATCAGCGCAGCGCCGATATGTTTCTTGGCGTGCCATTCAACATCGCCTCTTACGCGCTGCTGCTGCACATGCTGGCCCATGTGACGGGGTATGAGGCGGGGGATTTTATCCATTCCATCGGCGATGCGCATATTTACAAAAACCATATGGATCAGGTTGCCCTGCAACTCACCCGCACGCCAAAGGTGCTGCCAACACTGAAGATTGCCCGCAAGGTTGACGATCTATTTGCCTTTCGCTTCGACGATTTCACCTTTGAAGGATACGATCCCGACCCCGCCATTCGCGCACCTGTCGCTGTGTAAAGGGGGGCTGTATAATGCTGACACTTATCGTTGCACGCGGGGCAGGGGGGGCGATTGGCAAAGATGGCGCAATCCCATGGCACGCCCCCGAAGATTTGGCCGCCTTTGCACGCGAAACCGCAGGCGGCGTGGTGATTATGGGGCGCAAAACATGGGAATCGCTGCCCATAAAACCCCTGCCGCGCCGCACTAATATCGTCGTCACCTCGCAGCCCATGGCCGCCGAAGGCGCGGTGTTTTTGCCATTTGACGCCGCCCTTGCCCATGCCCGCGCCATCGGCCACACCCGCCTTTACGGCATTGGCGGGGCAGGCATTTATACCGCCCTTTTGCCCCTTGCCGACCGTTTGGTCATTACCGAAGTGGATGCGCAAGTCGCTGGCGCAGATGCCTTTTTTCCCGATTTTGACGAGGCTGAGTGGCGCGAGATTGGCCGCATTTCCCTGCGCGCCAGCGCCCCCGCCGCCACCTTGCGCGAATTGATTCGCCGCTGATCCGCTGGACTATGCCCACCCGCGCCCTAAGTGTTTGGGAAAGGAGACCGCCCATGCAACTTGCCACACTTTATCTGTCCACCGCCGTGATCTTTCTGGTTTTGGACGCGATCATGCTAAACCTGCATATGCAGCCCCTGTTTCAGCGCCATATCGGCGCGATGCTGGCGGAAGATATTCGCATCGGCCCCGCCGCGCTGTTCTACTTGGCCTATGTTGCTGGCCTGATTTATCTGGTCACTTGGCCCGCCCTAAAAACAGGCTCGGCAGTTCTGGTGCCTGCCGCGATTATCGGCGCAATGGCCTATGGCACCTATGAATTCACCAGCTATGCGATCATGAAAGATTGGCATATTTCCATGGTCATCACCGATGTGACGTGGGGCACTGTTCTGACGGCGCTTTCGGCATGGGGCGGGCTGGCCATCACCCGCGCCATATTTGGGGCAAGCCAATGATTTTGTACGGTATTTCCACCTGTGACACCTGCAAAAAGGCGATGAAAGCCTTGGCCGCAGCAGGGCATGATGTGACGTTTCGCGACATTCGCGCACAGCCCTTGTCAGCGGCGGAAATCGACCAGATCGTTGCCGAATTCGGATCGCGGGCGGTTAATACCCAATCCACCACCTATCGCGGCTTTTCCGATTTTCTAAAAGCGTCCGAGCCAGAGGCGCAAATTGCCGCCCAGCCAGCAGTGATGAAACGCCCCGTTATCCATACGGGCGACACATGGTACGTGGGATGGGACAGTGCCGTGCAGCAGGCTTTGGGCGTATAAACCACAGCGCGCCCGAAAGGGCGCTGAAAAACCGTCATTCCTGCGCGGCCAATACGGCCTTTCGGCGCGGTTATTGGGCCTTTAGGTTCGTGGCCGACTGTTTTCCGTTACGGCCCGTTTCCATTTCAAAGGAAACTTTCTGATTCTCGTTTAGGCCCCGCATCCCTGCGGCCTGCACCGCCGAGATGTGAACGAAAATATCCGCCCCACCTTCATCGGGCGCAATAAACCCGTAACCCTTTGTTTGGTTGAACCATTTTACGGTGCCACTGGGCATTCCGCTTCTCCTATCATAGTCCCCAAGGCGAGATTGCCGTGGTTGTGCGGGTTTCCCCTAGGGCGATACTGCCAAAGCCTGCGTTAAAATCAAGTCAGAGTTTAAATTGCCCGCCAAGGTTGCGCCAAATTTGCAGCAACTTTGGTGAAAACTTGGGCGGGTGATGGGTTAAGGGCGACATGCCTAAACCCACAGACGCTGTGAAAAGCCTAAACTCGGCTCTGTCAGATGGCCGCCGAATGCTGCGCTTTTGTGCTGCCATATGCGTCCAGTGACTGCGCGATCAGGCGCGTCAGCGGCCACGCAACTGGGGGCAGTTTTAGCCCTTCGGCATCTAGAACCAATACCGATTGAAAAGCATCAAATGTGGCGTGCAACAACCCGTCCAACGCCGCCGGCGTATATCCTAAACGCTGGATAATACGCGTGCGGTCAATGCGAAATTCGCACATAAGCTGTTCAATCATCGCGCCGCGCAGATGATCATCTTGCGTAAAGACATGGCCGCGCTGCACAGAAAAACGGTTGTTGGAAATGGCGGCAGCGTAATCTGCCGTGCGCGAGGCGTTTTGCGCAAACCCTTGCGGAAAACGCGAAATCGATGACGCGCCAATGCCAATCAAAACCTGCGCCGTATCATCGGTATAGCCTTGAAAATTGCGGCGCAATTGGCCCGTTCTGGCCGCGCGGGCCATGCCATCTTCTGGCAGCGCAAAATGATCGATCCCCACTGCCTGATACCCTGCATCCCCCAGCAAATCTGCCGCCAGTTCAAACAGACCCAGCCGTTCTTGCGGCGTGGGCAGGGCTGCGTCGGGAATCATTTGCTGGCGGCGGCTCATCCACGGTACATGGGCATAGCCATACAGCGCCACGCGGCTGGGGTTTAGCGAGATCAGCTGCATCACCGATTCTGCCATACGCGCCTGTGTTTGGTGCGGAAGCCCGAACAGAATATCGACATTCAACGCAGAAATGCCCGCATCGCGGATCATATCGGCCACTTGGCGGGTTAGGTAAAACGGCTGGGTTCGCCCAATTGCCGCTTGCACTTCGGGATCGAAATCTTGCACCCCAATCGAGGCGCGGTTCATCCCCAAATCTGTCAGCGCGCGCAGGCGGGCCGTGTCAATCTCGTTTGGGTCAATTTCCACCGAAAACTCGCCGCCTTTGGCCAGCGGGGCAAGCGACAAAATCGCTTGGCCCACTTCCGCAATCATCGCAGCGGGCATCAATGTTGGGGTTCCACCGCCCCAATGCAGGCGCGACAGGGTCACGCCTGTGGGCAATATGGCGCGCAGCATGTCAATTTCGGCCAGCAGGCTATTGGCATAGGCGCGCACTGGCGCATCCGAAGATGTGCCTTGCGTGCGGCAGGCGCAGAACCAACACAGGCGGCGGCAAAACGGCACATGCATATACAGTGAAATTTCACTGCCGGGTTTGATCGCGCGCACCCATTCCATGAAATCGCGCTCCCCCACGCCCGCGTTGAACTGCGGCGCGGTGGGATAGCTGGTATAGCGCGGCGCGCGCGCATCAAATAGGCCGAACTGGGCGAGTTGCGAAATATGTGTCATGCGGATAGGGTTGATTATCTTTTCGGGTCTTGCTTTGATTCAGATCAACTCCAAAGGGGGGCCGCCGCATGTTGCATCAAAAATTATCCACCCACGTCAGTTGCGGGGATTGTGCCATTCGTCACCGCGCCGTCTGTGCGCGCTGCGATGAAGGCGAATTGGCGCAGCTAGAGGCGGTGAAGTTTTATCGCAGCTATCCCGCAGGCGCGCCTGTGGTCTGGTCGGGCGAGCAGATGGATTTTGTCGCCTCGGTCGTATCGGGCATCGCCGCGCTGACCCAAACCATGGAAGATGGGCGGCGGCAAATGGTGGGGCTTTTGCTGCCATCCGATTTTGTGGGGCGGCCTGGGCGCAGCCAAGCGGCCTATGATGTTACCGCCACCACCGATTTGGTGATGTGCTGTTTTCGCAAAAAGCCTTTCGAGGCGCTGATCGAAAAGACCCCGCATATCGCGCACCGCCTGCTGGAAATGACGTTAGACGAATTGGACGCAGCGCGCGAATGGATGCTGCTGCTGGGGCGCAAAACCGCGCGCGAAAAGATTGCAAGCTTTTTGTGTATTCTGGCGCGGCGCGAGGCGGC
>JAIXVS010000153.1 GCA_027482795.1 Rhodobacter sp. | reverse complement strand
CGGGGGTGGTCATGGTGGCGATGTCTTTGGCCGAATAAATCGACATGGCCTGAACCACCTTTTCGGGCCCGCACGAACAGCCAAATTGCACAGGCTGCGCTTCAAACACGCGCGGGCCTTCTTCGTGAAACAGGCGCAGCAGCAGGTCGGTTGGGGTAACCGATGGGCCGATCAGCTCGATCTCTTCAACCGTATCCAGCAGGATATTGGCGCGGTTCCAATTTTCCGCCTCGGCCCCTGCCAGAATATCGGCGTGTGACAGCAAACCGCCATCGCCACTGCCCGCATCAGCCGCAACCGTGCCGCCAACTGCAGGCATATGTTGCAACATCACGCCGCCCGCGCGCCAAGATTGCGGCGCGCCTGGTGTTTGGCTTTTGCCAAAGGTTAGGGCAAAGCGAGTGGGAATTTGTTCTGATTGCGCAAAATAGGTCTGCGCGCAGTCTGACAGAGATTTGCCCGCAATGGGTGTAAACCCTTGATAAGGCTGCATATCATCGCCCTGATGGATCATCACGGCAAAATAGCCTTGGCCAATTTGGCTAAACGGTGCCGCGCTGTGATCAAGCGTGTCTTTGTTATAGCTGGCATAGGCGCGAATGCGGGCGGGCTGACCATCTTCTTCGGGGCCGTAATAATCGGTTGCAATCAGGCGCGCGGGGCCGTTGCCACGGATTTGCAGGCTAAGCTTCCAACGCAATTTCACCGATTGGCCGATCAGCGCGGTTAAAATAGCGGCTTCGGCCACCAGTGCCTCGATCACGGGCGGATAATGGTGCTGTGCCAGCACATTATCCAGCACCCCATCCAGCCGTGCAACGCGGCCGCGAATAAGAGGCACGTCCAGTTGAAAGGGAAGAACCGTGTCATCCCATGCGATCTGCAAGCCCGTTGTCATTGGTATTTCCTATTGCCGCCAAACTTGGCATAAAAGTGCTATATATAGGGCAAGGCGCGCAGCACCAAGGGGGCAGTGTGGTGAAAAATTTTGGCATCAAAAGATATGGGCAAAGCCCAGTTGCGGGCCAACACTATCGCCGCCGCGCGGGGGTTTATGCCGTGCTGTTTGATGGCGCGTCAGTGCTGCTGACCCATCAGCGCGACCCAAGCCCCGAATACCAGCTGCCCGGCGGCGGGATTGATAAAGGCGAGGCACCGATTGCCGCGCTGCACCGCGAAGTGATGGAGGAAACGGGCTGGCATATTGGCCCGCCGCGCCACATTGGCACCTATCGCAGGTTTACCTTTATGCCCGAATACAATCTTTATGCCGAAAAGATTTGCAGCATTTTTCTGGCCCGCCCTATCCTGCGCCTTGGCCCCCCCACCGAAGCGGGGCATACGGCAATTTGGACCAGCCCAAAGGCAGCGATAGAGATTTTGGCCAATGAAGGCGACCGTGATATGCTGATTAGGGCATTGGCATAGGCGAATAATCCACCACAAGGGCGGAAACATCATCGTCAAAATCCGCGCCTGCGCGGTGGGTTTGCAGATCCCATACCAAAGCTTCCAGCAGATCTAGCCCCATCATTTTTGCGTTAGATTGTAAGAGCTTGACCAAACCTTCTTGGCCAATCTCTTGCCCGCTGGCATTACAGCACTCGGTCACACCATCTGATGTGATAATCAGCCGATCGCCCGCGCCAAGGGTAAAGGCCACCTCTTCAAACAGTGCATTTGCAATCAGGCCAATTGGCAACCCGCCATCGCCCAGTTCCTGCACCTCGCCCGTGGCGCGCAGCAAAACGGGGTGCGGATGGCCCGCCTGCACCAGTTTTCCTGCGCCAGTGTTTAGGTCAATTTCTGCATAGGCAAAGGTGAAGTACTGATCAACCTGCCAATCTTCCAACAGCAGTTCGTTCAACCTGCGCGCCACAATCGAAGGCGGCCACGCATCACCCCCGCCATCGGGCGATTTGCGCAAGGCAATGTTTTGGTCGGGCGAGCTGCCTGTTAGCAGGCCCGCAAGCCGCGCTGTCATCATGGCCGATGCAACGCCATGCCCCGAAACATCCACGGCAAAAACGGCAATTCGCCCCTCATCAATGGCGAAACTGCCCACCAAATCGCCGCCAACATGGCCCGATGGCCGCAAAACAACCGACACTTTTCCGCGCCCATAGTCGCGCTGCCTATCGCGGACAAGGGCAAGTTGCAGCTTTCGCGCCTCGATCAGATCGCGGTCCAGCGAATCATAGACCTTTTGCAATTGCGACAAGGTGCTGCTGACCAGCGTGTTTTTTTCATGCAGTTCTTCTTGCATGTGCAAAATCCGCTCACCCGCGCGCAGACGGGCGCGCAGCTCTTCGGATGTGACGGGTTTTGTCAGATAATCATCTGCCCCGCTTTCCAAACCTTTGGCAATTTCGGCCTTTTCCGATTTGGAAGTCAGCAGAACAAAATAGCCGTAGGTTTCATGTTCAAGCGCACGAAAATTGCGGCAGAAAGTGACGCCATCCATTTCTGGCATCACCCAATCTGACAGAATCATATCAAAACTGTTTTTTCGGCACAGCGATAGGGCGGTCTGACCAGACTCGGCCTCGGTTACCTCATAGCCCCAACGGGACAGCTGCAGCCGCAGCGCGGTGCGCTGGGCGCGCGAATCATCCACCACCAGCACTTTGCGGGGCAAAAATGCACTGGATGCGGCAGTGGCGAAATTGGCGGGATGCTCTGTCACGTCATGCTCCTTTCCCTGCTTTTGCCAGCGATTCTTTAACGCGGGATGAAAGGTAAAATGCGGTGTTTTTTGCGCCCAAAGACTGATGAATTGTTAACCCAAACCCCCCAAACTGGACGAAATTTGGTGGGGTCATCATGATTGATTGGGATCGCGTGCGCGACTTGCAGGAAGAAATCGGCAAAGACGAATTTGCCGAAGTGGTCACGATGTTTTTGGACGAGGCAGATGAGGTTCTGGCGCGAATCACCCCTGCGGGCGGGGCGGCGCTGCTGCGCGATGATTGCCATTTTCTAAAAGGCGCGGCGCTGAACCTTGGCTTTGCCAGCCTTGCCAACCTGTGCCAAACTGCCGAACGCCGCGCGAAAGAGGGTGATTGCGCGATCAATTTGATCGAAATGCGCAAATGCTACCACGCCTCACGCGAGGCGTTGATAATGGGCTTGTCCGATTTGGCGGCCTAAATCAGAAATTCGGCCAAAGTTTCATCATTGGTAATGTCGCGGTAACTGAAATTGGCGGCATCCAGCTGCCCCGTAAGGGCGGCAAAGTTGCTGGCGGATTTCGTTTCAATGCCAATCAGAACCGACCCAAAATTTCGCGCCGATTTCTTCAAATATTCGAACCGCGCGATATCATCATCGGGCCCAAGCATGTTTAGAAATTCTTTCAGCGCGCCTGGGCGCTGGGGCATACGCAGGATGAAATACTTCTTCAGCCCCGCATAGCGCTGCGCACGCTCTTTCACCTCGGGCAGGCGTTCAAAATCAAAATTCCCGCCCGATGTCACGCAAACCACGCATTTGCCGCGCAGGCTGACGCCCAAAACATCCAAAACATCGACCGACAGCGCGCCGGCGGGTTCCAAAACGATGCCTTCCACGTTCAGCATTTGCAGCATGGTCACGCAAATGCGGTCTTCGGGGGCAAGCAGTACTTGGGCGGGATCCGCCCATTTCAAACATTCAAAGGTTTTGTCGCCCAGCCGCGCAACCGCCGCGCCGTCGACAAAACTGTTCACCGATGCCAGCCGTTCGGGCCGCCCCGCCGCCAAGGCTGCACTCAGGCTTGCCCCGCCCACAGGTTCCACAAAGATAAACTGCGTTTGCGGTGCCACCTCGCGCATGTATTTCGTGATCCCCGCCGAAAGCCCGCCGCCGCCCACGGGCAAAATCACCAGATCAGGCGCGCGGCCCAATTGTTCCAGAATTTCAACGGCCACGCTGGCCTGACCTTCGATCACGTCATCATCGTCAAAGGGCGACAGGAAATGTGCGCCTTTTTCGGTGCAATAGGCCTGCGCGGCGGATAGGGTTTGGTCAAAATAATCGCCCGTCAGCACGATTTTGACGTTATCGCCGCCAAAGGCGCGGGTTTTATCTATTTTCTGCTGCGGCGTGGTGACGGGCATGAAAATCACCCCCTGCACAGCAAAATGGGCGCAGGCAAAGGCCACGCCTTGGGCATGATTGCCCGCGCTGGCGCAGACAAACGTGGTCACCTCGGGACTTTGTGCGCGCAGTTTGCGCATCGCGGTAAATGCCCCGCGCAGTTTATAGCTGCGCACGGGGGTCAAATCCTCGCGTTTCAGCCAAATTTCCGCGCTATATTGCGCGGACAGATGCACATTTTGTTGCAACGGCGTGCGCGGGAACAGATCGCGCAGCGCGCGGGTCGAGGATTGAACCGAGGAGACAAAATCATTCATCCGCCGATTAAGCCCCAGCTTGCAGAAAACGCAAGGCTCGCCCACCTTGCCCCCGCCCCCAATTATAGGTAATCGCGCACAAACATCTTTGGAGGCCCATCATGTCTGCACCCAAAAAAGTCGTCCTTGCCTATTCGGGGGGCCTTGATACCTCGATCATCCTGAAATGGCTGCAAACCGAATATGGCTGCGAGGTGGTGACCTTTACCGCCGATCTGGGTCAGGGCGAGGAGCTGGAACCCGCCCGCGAAAAGGCGATTTTGCTGGGGATTAAGCCCGAAAATAT
>JAIXVS010000261.1 GCA_027482795.1 Rhodobacter sp. | reverse complement strand
GCCCATAGAGACTGTTGGCCAATGCGCTGCCTGTGATGGAATCACCAAAATTGGTTCCAGTTATGTCTTCGATATTTTTCAATCTGTCCGTAAAGCCAAAGCTGTCGACAACGGTCTGCGCATTCACATTCGATAGGTTTGCGACAATACCTTGCGTGCCGCCCAAACGGAAGTCGCGGTGATATTCCACTGTATCAATCCCTAGGTCGCCGTTTATATTATCGGCGCCAGCCCCACCACGAAACACCTCACTCGCGCGGCTGCCAGTCATCGTATCGCCAAAAACCGAACCACGATACTCTTCAAAGCTTTTGAAAGTATCCTTACCGCCCCAAGAATCGGTGACAGTTCCTTTTTTCACGTCCAGAACAATACCGCGGCCTTGGAATGGATTAAAATGGGTGTCTTCAAAACTTAAAACGTCAATGCCCGTTCCGCCGTCATATCTATCTTTTCCAGCATTTCCTGCGATAATATCGTCGCCGCCACGGCCGTTGAAGGTTTGATTGCCACGCGCATCGCCAAAGTTCATGTCATCGCCACGTTCCGTGCCGTTGAAAACCGTTGTTCCGCTGTTGAACAAAAGGCTGAAAATGTTATAGGGGCCCGATTGCTGAAAATCGCCGAAGCCGCGATCAAACCCAAAAATCGTACGGCCAAGAAGATCGGCGGCGATTCTAAAGTTGGTTCCTGTCAGCACCGGCGAGCCGCCAGCAATGCTGGTATCAAACACGTTAAAACCCGTCACAAACCCGCCAACCAACGCTCCTGCAAGATTGTAGGTCAGGCCCGTGCCTGTAAAGGTAACGCGCAGATCGGCGTTCGCGGAATTTATGTAGGAAAAAGACGTTGCGCTGCGCGCAAAATCGCCGCTGGTTATCGGTGCACGAACCCCTTGGTTTTGAAAGAAATCTTCAATCCAAGAGTATTCGGGCGTATTCACAGTCAGCGCTACGGTTGGAGTGGCCATTTTATCCCTCACTGAGTTCCATCATCAAAAATCAGCCACACTGTCCTGAGTCATGGTAAACGAGTCAATAAAATACTTATGAGTGAAAACAACATTCTAAAGGTTGATCATTTTCTGGTTGTGACGAATCATTCAAAATACCAATGCGTACATTTGTACGACTTGGGGTAGTCCAAATGGCAAAGATTTTGATATTTGCACAAAAACTGGGCGCATTTTATGCTGCTGGCCAGTGCGGGCCAGACGGGTCGTTTTATCTGCCAATTCGTTGGCGGCGCAGGTGCATTTTGTAGATGATGGGTGCCAGCACATAGTCGTAGGTTGCGCAAAGCGCGGGATAGACCACGGGCCAGCGCGCGGCGCGGGCCAGCCATGCCCAGCGCGGCAAGGCGGCCCAAATGGCGATGAACCCATCAATGCCCACCAAAAGCCGCCCATTTTGCAGCACATGCAAACGCCGCGCGGCGGTGTCTGCATCCAGCCCAAAGGTGTCGTGCTGGTTCAGCGCGCAAAACTGCATATCCTCGCCCCCTGTGGCGCGGGCGTAGACGCCAATTTCGCGGGCGCAAATTGGGCAGGTGTCGTTATACAAAACGCGAATGTCGGATGATTGGGTCATGCTGCACAGCTAGGGCGCGGGCGGCAGATGGCAAGCCGCCCCCTGACCCGGGGGCGGCCCACGTCTTTAGGCGTTTTGATACAGGTTGATCGCCCAAGCGATGATGCCAAGGGCAATTAGCCCTTCGAAAATGGGCATCATGGGGGCCACGGCGGGGGCAATGCCGCTGATCAGCAGGAACAGGAACAACAGCGTGCCCGCCGCGCCAATTTGGTGCAGCCAGAAATGCGCCTTTGCCAAGGAATTGCCCGCTAACGCGGGGATCAGGCGGTAGGCCAGCCCGAACAGCGTCATCAGCACAAAGCCGATCAGGTTGATATGGGCGTGAACAGGGGCAAGGGTGAAATCCTGCGATCCGCCCATATACATGCCAAAACCAATACCAATGATCAGGTAAAGCGCCCCAATCACCAAAAAGTTGCGTGAATAATTCATGACGTTCCCTCGTTTATCTGCGGTCTTCTGCCGCAGAGGGAGAGTAACACAAACGGTGGTTGTGGGAAGGGGGGTTGGGGGGGCGTTAGGCTGCATTTGACAATCGAAGCAGTTGCCCCAAAGATGTACGAAACGTCGGGGTGAGCGGGGGCGGGTTTTGGACGCATTGAAGGAAACACTGGACGCGTGGCTGGCACGGGTCAAATCCCCTGTCTTGGGCTATATCGTGCTGGCCTTTGTTCTGGTGAACTGGAAACCGCTTTGGTTTTTGGCGTTTGCGGATCAGAGTGTTATAGATAAGTTTGAATTTTTTGACGCGCGGACGGATAGTTGGTCGTTGTATGTTTGGCCAGTTTCCATTGGACTTGTTGCGGCGACTGCAGCGCCATGGGTGGAGCTGTTGGGGGCTTGGATTGCTCAATTACCGACTCTACTGCGAAAAAAAATTCAGGACAATCACGACACTGAAGTTTTGATTGCCGCCCTAGACAACGCTACACGACTTGAAGTGACGAAAGTCGAAAGGGAGGAGAAGAAGCAGGCAGCGATTGAATTAGCCGCACTGGAAAGGGCAAAGCGCAACCAGTCAGCATTAGAGATCGGAGAAGATGCAGTCAATGAACTACAAAAAGCGCGAGTTAGCGGCCAGAGTGAATTGGAGAAACTGGTCAGCGAACTAGACGCTAGGGAAAGACTTCTGATTACCGTCCTATCCAAAAGTGGCTCAGTGTCTGAGGCCCAATTGCCTGAAATGGCCGCAAAGGCATTTTTGAATTGGAAGCCCTCAACATATACATCTGGGCAAAGGGCCTTGGTCGAAGCCAAAGCATGCATAAATCGATTGATAGAAAAGCGGTTGGTTCAAACGGATGGCAGGTTGCAGGTTTCACTTACCGAAGAAGGTTTTCAAGTCTCTGACCTTATTGTGGGCATTTAACCCAACCTTCCCCACAAATCATAATCCCCCGCCTCATCCACCGTGACGGATACGATATCGCCCGCCTTCAGCCCTTCAAATCCTTCGTCAATAAACAGGTTCCCGTCAATTTCGGGGGCATCCGCTTTGGTGCGGCAGGTTACGCCTTCGCTGTCGACCTCGTCCACGATCACGTCCATCCGCCTGCCTACTTTGGCGGCCAGTTTGGCGGCGGATATTTCGCCTGCCTTTTCCATGAAACGGGCGTAGCGTTCGGCTTTTACCTCTTCTGGCACATGGTCAGGCAGGGCGTTGCTGCGCGCGCCTTTGACGTTTTCGTATTGGAACGCGCCAACTCGGTCTAACTGCGCCTCGTCCAGCCAATCTAGCAGGGTTTGAAATTCTGCCTCTGTCTCGCCCGGATAGCCCACGATAAAGGTGCTGCGCAGGGTGATGTCGGGGCAGGCGGCGCGCCAAGCCGCGATTTCGTCCAAGGTTTTGGCCGCCGCCGCAGGGCGTGCCATGCGGCGCAGCACGTCTGGGTGGGCGTGTTGGAAGGGGATGTCGAGGTAGGGCAAAATCAACCCATCTGCCATCAGCGGGATCAGATCGCGCACATGCGGGTAGGGGTAGACGTAATGCAGGCGCACCCATGCGCCAAGCGATCCCAGATCGCGGGCAAGGTCGGTGATATGGGCGCGATGCCCCTTATCGGTGGCGTGTTTCAGATCAAGGCCATAGGCAGAGGTATCCTGCGATATGACCAGCAGCTCCTTAACCCCCGCCTGCACCAGCTTTTCCGCCTCGCGCATCACGGCATGGGCAGGGCGGCTTTGCAGCAGGCCGCGCATATCGGGGATGATGCAGAATTTACACTTGTGATTGCAGCCTTCGGAGATTTTCAAATAGCTGTAATGACGGGGGGTTAGCGATACCGCGCTGGCAGGCAGCAGGTCGATAAACGGGTCGGGCTTGGCGGGCACGGCGGCGTGGACAGCGTCAAGCACCGCCTCGTATTGATGCGGGCCAGTTACGGCCAGCACCTTTGGATGCGCGCCTGTGATATATTCAGGTTCAGCCCCAAGGCAGCCCGTGACGATGACGCGGCCATTTTCCGCCAGCGCCTCGCCAATTGCCGCCAAACTCTCGGCCTTGGCACTGTCCAAAAACCCGCAGGTGTTGACGATCACGGCATCCGCGCCGCGATATTCGGGGGAAATCGCATAGCCTTCGGCGCGCAGGCGGGTCAGGATGCGTTCGCTATCCACCAGCGCCTTGGGGCAGCCGAGAGAAACCATTCCGATGCTGGGTTGCCCCTCGCGGGGTGTGTCCCGCAAGGTGATTTTCGGGGCCAGATCGGGGCGCAGATTGGGTGGGTTTGTGCTCATGCGCGGGGGTATAGCTGATTGGCGGGGCGGGGGAAAGATGGGCCGATATACACACAGGGCAGCGCGCCCATGCCTAGCCCGCCGCAGGGTGCGCGGCTGCACCCACCCCACGCCCAATCATGCAATCACGGCCTTTATTCCCGCCAAGCCCTCAGGCTACCCCTAATACTTCCCCGCCACATATAACTCTGGCGGCAGGACGGCGCGTTCATAGTCGGGGTTAAACACGCGGTCGGGCAGGTGGATTTCCTCGTGCGGGACGGGCTCGTACGGGAATTGCTGCAAAAGATGATCGATGCAATTGAGCCGCGCGCGGCGTTTGTCGTTGCCTTCCACAATATACCACGGCGCTTCGGGAATATTGGTGCGCAGCATCATTTCTTCTTTGGCTTT
>JAIXVS010000363.1 GCA_027482795.1 Rhodobacter sp. | reverse complement strand
CTTCGAATATGTGAAGGCCGCGCGGGCGCTGGGGCTGTCCGATCGCCAGATCATGATGCGGCACATGCTGCCCAATGCCATGGTTGCCACCCTAACCATGCTGCCCTTTATCGTTTCGGGCACCATCGGATCGCTGGCCGCGCTTGATTATCTTGGCTATGGCCTGCCCGCCAATCTGCCCAGCCTTGGGCAACTGTCACGCCAAGCGCAACAAAATCTGCAAACGCCATCCTTGGCCTTTACGGCATTCTTCACCTTCACCATCATGCTTTCTTTACTGGTGTTCATATTCGAAGGCGTGCGCGATGCGTTCGATCCGCGAAAGACATTTTCATGACGCTTTTGCAGGTATCTGACCTTTCGATCAGTTTCGCCCAAGAAGGCAAACTCCTTTCCGCAGTGCGCGGCGTGTCTTTTCATCTGGAACCCGGCGAAACGCTGGCCATTGTGGGCGAATCGGGCAGCGGTAAATCCGTCACTGCCCTGTCTACTGTCGGCCTTTTGGGCGACAACGCCCGCGTCACAGGGTCTGTCCGCTACAACGGCGCAGAAATGGTGGGGGCGGATGAGAAAACCCTGCAACGCCTGCGCGGCAATGACATCAGCTTTATCTTTCAAGAGCCGATGACATCGCTAAACCCGCTGCACACAATTCAAAAGCAAATCGGCGAAAGTTTGGCGCTGCATCAGGGCCTGACTGGCCCCGCCGCCCGCGCCCGCACGATTGACCTTTTACAAAAGGTTGGCATCCGCGAAGCCGAAAGCCGCCTAACCGCCTATCCGCATCAGTTGTCAGGCGGGCAGCGCCAGCGGGTGATGATTGCCATGGCACTGGCCAATGGCCCCGATTTGCTGATCGCGGACGAGCCGACAACCGCGCTGGATGTCACCATTCAGGCGCAAATTTTGGATCTTTTGGGCGATTTGAAACGCAGCGAAAACCTGTCGATGCTGTTCATCACCCATGATCTGAACATCGTGCGCCGCATTGCCGACCGCGTTTGCGTGATGCAAGGCGGGCAGATTGTAGAGGCTGGGGATACCGCCGAGGTTTTCGCAAACCCCCAGCATCCCTATACGCAAAAGCTGTTGGCAGCCTCCGCCAAAGGCACCCCGCCCCCTGTGCCCAAAGCGGCCGAAACCGTGCTAGACGTGGCAAATTTGCGCGTTTGGTTCCCCATTCAAACGGGCCTTTTGCGCCGCGTCACGGGCCATGTGCGGGCGGTGAATGACGCAAGCCTGACCTTGCGCGCGGGCGAGACTTTGGGCGTGGTGGGCGAATCGGGCAGTGGCAAGACCACCCTTGCCTTGGCTATTTTGCGGCTGGTGCAGGCGCAGGGCCGTGCAGTGTTTTTGGGCCGCGACGTGCTGCCCCTTTCCCCCCGCCAAATGCGCCCTTACCGCCGCGATATGCAAATCGTATTTCAAGACCCTTATGGAAGCCTGTCGCCGCGTATGACGGCGGGGCAAATCATTGCCGAAGGTTTGGGCGTTCATGGCACAGGCGGGGCAGACCCGCAGCAAATGGTCGCCCAGATTATGACCGATGTCGGCCTAGACCCCGCCATGGCCGCCCGCTATCCGCACGAATTTTCTGGCGGCCAGCGCCAGCGTATTGCCATCGCCCGCGCCATGGTTCTGCGCCCCAAATTGGTGGTGCTGGACGAGCCGACATCCGCGCTGGATATGACAGTTCAGGTGCAAATCGTTGATTTGCTGCGCGATTTGCAGCGCAAATGGGGGCTGGCCTATATCTTTGTCAGCCACGATCTGCGCGTGGTGCGCGCCATGTCGCATCAGGTGATGGTGATGCGCGAAGGCGACATTATCGAAAGCGGTTCTACCGAGGCGGTATTCGCCGCGCCAAAGACCGACTATACTCGCGCCCTGATGCAGGCGGCCTTTGGAGATGTGCCTTGAAGATTTTGTTTGTTCACCAAAACTTTCCAGCCCAGTTTTTGCACCTTGCCCCAGAAATGCAAAAACGCGGGCACGAGGTTTTGGCCCTAACCGATGCCGCAAACACGCGCAAAATTTCGATCCCGCATATGAAATACACGTTCAAGGCGCAGGCCGTAGATGCGGGGCAAACGCGGCTGGGGCGCAATTATACCGTCATGTCCGACCGCGCCGTTATTGTGGCCCGCGCGGCCTGCAGTTTGCGCGACGATCAGGGCTACACCCCCGATGTGATTTTTGCCCATTCCGGCTGGGGCGAAAGCCTGTTTTTGAAAGAGGTTTGGCCAAAAGCCAAGCTGATCGTCTATGCCGAATTCTACTATCGCGGTGATGGGGCGGATATTGGCTTTGACCCCGAATTTTCGCAGCGCACCTTTGATCAGGTGATGATCGCCCAAGGAAGGGCGGCATACCTGACGCAGTCCATTGTCCATGCCGATGCGGCCCTTTCCCCAACCCATTTTCAGGCAGATACCCACCCAGACCTTTTGCGCCAGCGCATTAGTGTTATTCATGATGGGGTCGACACCCGCGTTCTGGCCCCCAACCCAATGGCCACATTTGAATTGCCAAATGGCAAAACAGTGGCCGTGGGGGACGAGGTTTTAACCTTTGTGAACCGCAACTTAGAACCCTATCGCGGCTATCATATCTTTATGCGTGCCCTGCCCGAAGTGCTGCGCGCCCGCCCCAATGCCCAAGTGATTATGATTGGCGGCGATGAAGTGTCCTACGGCCCCCCCGCCCCCGATGGCAAGAAATGGAAAGACATTTTTCTAGGCGAGGTGAAGGATCAGTTAGACCTGTCGCGCGTGCATTTCATGGGGAAAATCCCCTACCCCAATTTTGTAAACCTGCTGCATGTTTCCCGCGCCCACGCCTATTTGACCTATCCCTTCGTTCTAAGCTGGTCGTCGATCGAGGCGATGGCCGCAGGATGCCATATCGTCGCATCCAACACCGCCCCCGTGCGCGAGGCGATGGTAGATGGCAAAACCGCGACAATGGTTGATTTCTTTGATGTCGCAGGCTGGTCAAAGGCGCTGATCGCGGCGCTGGAAAGCCCCGAAAAATATCAGCCCCTGCGCGATGCCGCCCGCGCCCATGCGGTGGCCCGCTATGATCTGCGCAGCTATTGCCTGCCGCAAATGATCGCCTTTGTCGAAAGTTTTGAACCGCAGGTCACTGCGTAACTGGCAGGAGCCGCCATGAACCCCCTTCTTACGCCTTGGACTGGTCCCTTTGGTCTGCCCCCCTTCGGCGCAATTGACGACGCGCATTTCGCCCCCGCCTTTCAGGCTGGCCTATCCGAAGCGCGCGCCAATATCGCAGCCATAGCCGAAAACCCCGATGCCCCCACATTTGCCAATACAATCGAGGCGATGGAACTGGCCGAGGCGTTGCTAGACCGCGTTTCTGGCCTGTTCTACAACCTTGCCAGCGCCGACAGCACCGATGCGCGCGAAGGTTTGCAGCGCGATCTGGCCCCCAAACTCTCAAGCTTTGCCTCTGAAGTTACCAATAATGCGGCGCTGTTTGCCCGCATAGAAACCCTATGGGCCGCGCGGGGTGATCTGGGCCTGAACCCCGAACAGGCCCGCGTTTTGCACCTGTATCATCAGATGTTCATCCGATCTGGCGCGCAGCTTATAGGGGACGCTGCCGAACAGTTGACAGCCGTTAAATCGCGTTTGGCAGTTTTGGGTACCGAATTTGCGCAAAACGTTTTGGCCGAAGAACGCAGCTGGTCAATGCCGCTGACAGATTCCGCTGGCCTGCCCGATTATCTGATTGATGCGGCCCGCGCGGCGGGGCAGGCGATGGGCGCGGATGGCCCAGTTATCACGCTGAACCGTTCTTTGATCGTGCCATTCTTGGAATATTGCCCAGACCGCACCCAGCGCAAAACCGCCTTCACCGCATGGACGCTGCGCGGCGCAAACGGCAATGCGCATGACAACCGCGCCATTGCCGCCGAAATGCTGGCCCTACGCGCCCAGCGCGCCCGCGCCTTGGGCTATGGCAGTTTTGCCGATTATAAGCTGGCCCCAGAAATGGCCAAAACCCCCACCCGCGTGCGCGATTTGCTGATGGCAGTTTGGGCGCCTGCCCGCGAAAAGGCGCTGGCAGATGCCGCCGTTTTGGAAGATATGCTGCACAAAGATGGGCAAACTGGCCCGCTAGAGCCGTGGGATTGGCGATACTACTCGCGCATCCGCAAGGCGCACCTGCATGATCTGGACGAGGCCGCGCTGAAATCTTACTTCTCGCTTGATGCCATGCTTGCCGCGCAGTTTGACTGCGCCAGCCGCCTATTTGGGCTGGAATTTGCCCCGCTCGACACCCCACTGTACCACCCCGATGCCCGCGCATGGGACGTTACACGGGGCGGGCAGCACATCGCCGTCTTCATCGGCGATTATTTTGCGCGGCCCTCCAAACGGTCGGGCGCGTGGTGTTCGGCCCTGCGATCCCAGCGCAAACTGGGCGGCGATCAGCGCCCCGTGGTGATTAACGTGTGCAACTTTGCCAAGGGCGCGCCCGCGCTTCTAAGCCATGACGACGCCCGCACCCTGTTTCACGAATTCGGCCACGCGCTGCATCAGATGCTGTCGAACGTGACCTATGGCTTTATCTCGGGCACGTCGGTGGCACGCGATTTTGTCGAACTGCCAAGCCAACTGTATGAACACTGGTTGGACGTGCCTGAGGTGCTGGAAAAACACGCGCGGCACGTTGAAACAGGCGCGCCGATGCCCCGCGACATGCTGGATCGATTGCTGAATGCAGGCACCTATGACCAAGGCTTTGCGACAGTCGAATTCATCGCCTCGGCCATGGTTGACCTTGCCTTCCATCAGGGCGATGCGCCCGCCGATCCGATGCAGATGCAGGCGCAGGTGCTGGACAGTTTGGGAATGCCCCGCGCCATTGTCATGCGCCACGCCACCCCCCATTTCGCGCATGTCTTCACAGGCGATGGATATTCCAGCGGTTATTATAGCTATATGTGGTCCGAGGTGATGGACGCAGATGCCTTTGCCGCATTCGAAGAGACGGGCGATGCGTTTGACCCCGCCACAGCGGCGCGGCTGGAGCAATTCATCCTCTCCGCAGGCGGAAGCGAAGAGGCAGATGTGCTGTACACCAAATTTCGCGGCAAAATGCCGGGGGTAGAGGCGCTGCTGAAAGGGCGCGGGCTGCTGGTTGCATAATGGAACGCGCGATGATCACCGATCCTGACGTGTTTTTCCGCGATGGCTGCGGGCGCTGCAACCGCTTTGCCACGCCTGACTGCTCGGCAAGACTTTGGGCGGCGGGGCTGGCCGAATTGCGCGCGCTGTGCCTTGGCGCGGGGTTGACCGAGGTCGCAAAATGGGGCCATCCCACCTATATCTTTGCGGGCCGCAACATCGCCATTTTCGGCGCGCATCGCGGCGATATGCGGCTGACATTCTTCAACGCCGCCCTGCTGAGCGACCCTGAAGGCGTTTTGGAAAAGCAGGGGCCAAACACACAAAACCCAGATATGATCTGCTTTCGCAGCCCTTCCGAAGTGGCCGAAAAAGCAGCTATCATCAAAGCCTATCTGGCCGAGGCGATGGGCTATGCATCGACAGGCATTTTGCCTGAAAAGACCCCTCGCGAGGTGGAGATGCCGCCCGAACTGATCGAAGCCTTGGATTGTGACGCGGAACTCGCCGAGGCTTTCGCTGCCCTCACCCCAGGTCGGCAAAAATCATGGGCCTTTCATCTGAACACCACCCAAAACCCCGCCACACGGGTTGCCCGCATCGCCCGCGCGCGGGATAAGATTCTGGCAGGTAAGGGCGCGCTAGAACGGTAGCCAGGGGGCCAGCCCCCTCGCTGCGCTCACCCCCGAGGTATTTTGACCAAAGTGAAAGTGCTTTCATTTTGGCTTAAATACCTTCGCCGAAGGCGTCTTTGCCTAACGCATCTGACTGGGCGGTTTTCCATACTGGCGCTGGAATGCGCGCGATAGGCTTGAGGCGGAGGCGAAGCCGCAGCGCAGCGCCACTTCGGCCAAAGGGTGGCGCGTGTCGGTCACCATCCGCTTGGCGGCTTGCAACCGCAAAGATTGGCCATAGGCGGCTGGGCTAACCCCCAGGGCCGTTTGAAAAAGCTGTTCTAACCTGCGGGCCGTTAGCCCGCAGTGGCGGGCGATTGCGGCGGCATGTTCGGGGCTGTCCAGCCGCGCCTCCATCCGCGCAATAGCGCTGGATACGCGCGGGTCTAGCCGCAGATCAGGCGGCGGACGGGCGGCGCTTTGCGCCACTTGCGGCTCGCCCCCCGCGCGGGCAGATGTGATGAAACTTGCCGCCACTTGCAGGGCCAAAGCCGCGCCATGGCGCGCGCGGATCAGATGCAGCATCAAGTCGGCAGCGGGGGCCGCGCCGCCTGCGGTAAAGCGGTTGCGATCAATCACGAAACGGTCAGGGACAACTTCTGTTTCAGGATGGGCGGCGGCGAAATCTTCGGCATCTTCCCAATGCACCGTGGCGCGGTAGCCGCCCAGCAGACCCGCCCGCGCCAGCACCCATGCGCCTGCATCAATCCCGCCGATGGCGGCAAAGCGCGGCCCCATACGCGCCAGATCGCGGATCACATCGCGCCCCGCGCCCTGCCACTGGGCAAAGCCTGCGATCACCACCAGCGCATCGGCCCCTTTGGCCTGCGCCAGCCCGCCATGGCTGGGCAGCTCGATACCGCAGGTCAGCGGCACCGCCGCCCCATCGGGCGAGACGATACGCCAGCGATAAGCGTCGCGCCCCAAATGGCGGTTGGCTGCGCGCATTGGGTCAAGCGTCGAGGCGACCTCTAAGATAGACGACTGCGGCAGCACCAAAATCGCCAGCGTCAGGGGCGCGGTTGCGGGGGCAAAAATTGTTTCGCTTTTTGTCATATCTGTTTCGTAAACGGGCAAGCATGGCCCTGCAAGCGGCTTATGCTGGGAAGGCAGCTTAGGGAGAATGCCATGCCACTTGCCATGAACCGCGAAGTTTTTATCACCTGCGCCGTGACAGGGTCGGGCGGCACGCAAGACCGCAGCCCGCATGTACCCCGCAGCCCTGCGCAAATTGCAGCATCGGCCATTGACGCCGCCAAAGCAGGGGCCGCCGTGGTGCATTGCCACGTGCGCGACCCTGAAACAGGCAAACCCAGCCGCGATGGCGCGCTGTACCGCGAGGTGACCGAGCGTATTCGCGATAGCGGCACCGATGTGGTCTTGAACCTAACCGCTGGCATGGGCGGGGATATGCTATTTGACGGGACCGAGGCGATGAACCGCATGTCGGCCAAATCTGATATGGCGGGGGCGACCGAACGTGTGGCCCATGTGGTGGACTGCCGCCCCGAAATTTGCACCCTTGATTGCGGCACGATGAATTTCAACGAGGCCGATTATGTGATGGTCAACACCCCTGGCCTTTTGCGGGATATGGCCGCGCGCATGGTCGCATCGGGCACGCGCATTGAAATTGAGGCGTTTGATACGGGCCATCTGTGGTTTGCCAAACAACTGGCAACCGAAGGCATCATCCCTGACCCCGTTTTGGTGCAGCTGTGCATGGGCGTGCCGTGGGGCGCGCCCGATGATCTGAACACCTTTATGGCCATGGTCAACAACGTGCCCGCCCATTGGATGTGGAGCGCCTTTGCCATTGGCCGGGGCCAAATGCCCTATGTGGCGGCGGCGGTTTTGGCGGGCGGCAATGTGCGCGTGGGGCTGGAAGATAACCTTTGGTTGGACAAGGGCGTTTTGGCCACCAATGCCCAGCTGGTTGAACGGGCTGTCAGCATAATCTCGAACCTTGGCGCGCGTGTGATTACCCCTGCCGAGGTGCGGGCCAAGCTGAAACTGGAAAAGCGCGCGCCCTTGCCGAGGTAATCCAATATGCTTAAATCCCTAACCCTTGCCGCCCTGCTGGCGCTGCCCATTGCCGCACAGGCCGATGTGCGCGATGCCTCTGTTGCCATGACGGTGGCCCCAGAGGTCGATCTAAACCGCTACCTTGGCACTTGGTACGAAATCGCCCGCTTTCCCAATCGGTTCGAGGCGGGCTGCACCAATGTCACCGCCACCTATGCGATGCGGGACGATGGCGATATTTCTGTGGTGAACTCTTGCACCAAAGACGGCGCGACCGAGGCTATCGAAGGCAAGGCTTGGGTGGTGGACAGTGCCAAGCTAAAGGTCACTTTCGTGCCGTGGCTGGGCGCAATCGCCGCAGGGGATTATTGGGTTTTGGATGTGAAATCCAATTATTCCATGGCCGTGGTGGGCGCGCCAAAGGGCGGCTTTGGCTGGATTTTGGCGCGAAAGCCAACGCTTTCTAAGGCCGATACAGACCGCGCGCTGGGCGTATTTGCGGCAAATGGATATGACACAACCCAACTGGAATGGGTTCAGCACTAGGGGCGGGAAATGGCACGTAAGGCAGCGATTATTGGCGGTGGGGTTATTGGCGGCGGTTGGGCGGCGCGGTTTTTGCTGAACGGCTGGGATGTGGGCGTGTTCGACCCCGACCCAGAGGCAGAACGCAAAATCGCCGCCGTTATGGCCAACGCCCGCCTTGCCCTGCCTGCCCTATCCGATGTGCCGATGCCGCCCGAAGGAACGCTGACTTTTCATGGCACAATTGGCGAGGCTGTCGAAGGCGCGGAATATGTGCAAGAATCCGTATCCGAGCGCATCGAACTCAAACAGCGCGTCTATGCGCAGCTTCAGCAGGCCAATCCCGATGTGCTGATCGGATCTTCGACTTCTGGCTTTAAAGCCACCGATTTGCAGGCAGGCGCGCCGAACCCTGCCAACATCATCGTCGCCCACCCGTTCAACCCCGTCTACCTGCTGCCCCTGTCTGAAATCTCAGGGAGCCCCGCGAACTCGCCCGAAGTGGTGGAACGCACCGTGCAAATTATGAAAGACATCGGCATGTTCCCGCTGGTGATCCGCCACGAAATCGATGCCTTTATCGGCAATCGGTTCCTTGAGGCAGTTTGGCGCGAAGCCTTGTGGATGCTGAAAGACGGCATCGCCACGACGACAGAAATTGACGAGGCCATCCGCATGGGTTTTGGCCTGCGCTGGGGGCAAATGGGCCTGTTTGAAACCTACCGCATCGCGGGGGGCGAGGCGGGGATGCGCCACTTTATGGCCCAATTCGGCCCCACCCTAAAATGGCCGTGGTCAAAACTGATGGACGTGCCCGAGTTTAACGAAGAACTGGTTGATCTGGTGGCAGGCCAGTCTGACGCGCAATCAGGCATGTATACCATCCGCGAATTGGAACGCATCCGCGATCAAAACCTCGTCGGCTTTCTGCGCACGTTGAAAGACCGCAACTGGGGCGCGGGCAAGGTCTTGCGCGATCATGACGCAGCCCGCGCGGCCACGTTTCACGCGCAAACCGATATGGGGCCGAAATCCGAACCACTGGTCATGGCCCATCTGCAAGTGCTGCCCGCGTGGATCGACTATAACGGCCATATGACAGAAAGCCGCTATCTGTTTGCCAATTCCGAAGCGGTGGACAATTTCCTGCGGCTGATTGGCGCGGGAATGGATTATGTGGGCGGCGGGCACAGCTATTACACCGCCGAAACCCACATCCGCCATTTGGGCGAAGGGAAATTGGGCGATCGGCTGACCTGCACCCTGCAAATCCTGTCAGCTGATGAAAAGCGCATCCGCGTGTTCGTGCGCATTATGCGCGGCGATGACCTGCTGGCCACGGTCGAACAAATGTGCCTGCATGTGGATATGAAAGCGGGTAAAACTTGCCCCGCCGCGCCGCAGGTTTTGGCGCAGCTAATGCCGCTGGTCGCTGCCCACGCAAACCTGCCTGCACCCGAAGGCGCTGGCCGCGCCATTGGGCAAAAAACATGAAATCAGTCCTTATCACAGCAGGGGCGAATGGCATCGGCGCGGTGATGGCAGATGCCTTTGCCACAGCTGGCTACCGCGTTTGGGTGACCGATGTGGATGGCACCGCCGTGGCCGCTAGCCCCCACCGCGCCAGCCTTGCAGATGTGCGGGATGAAGGGCAGATGCAATCGCTGGCCGCCGAAATCGCTGCCGAATGGGGCACATTGGACGTGGTCTGCGCCAATGCAGGGATCAAAGGGCCAACCGCCAGCATTGCCGATATGCCGCTGGACGGCTGGCGCGACTGCCTTGCGGTCAATCTTGATGGCGCGTTTCTTACTGCCAAACACACCATTCCGCTGCTGCGGCGCGGGTCTTGCGTTTTGTTCACCTCTTCCACCGCAGGCATCTACGGCTTTCCCTATCGCAGCCCCTATGCGGCGGCGAAATGGGCGGTGATCGGGCTGATGAAAACCCTTGCCATGGAGCTGGGCGCGCAAGGTATCCGCGCCAACGCCATTCTGCCAGGCTCGGTCAACGGCCCCCGCATCGACCGCGTTTTTGCCGATGAAGCCGCCGCCAAAGGCATGACGGAACAGGCCGTGCGCGCAGGATACGAATCGGGCACCGCCCTGCGCAGCCTTGTCGATGCACAGGACGTGGCCAATATGGCGGTGTTCCTTTCCTCGGACGGCGGGCGGCTGATTTCGGGCCAAGCTATTACTATCGACGGATTTACCATCAACCCAGACCCACAGGTGTAACATGCATTTTGGCCTGACGAGCGAACAGCACATGATCGTGGATACCACCCGCGCCTTTGTGGAAGCCGAACTTTACCCGCACGAAGCGCTGGTCGAACGCACAAACCATCTGCCGATGGAAATCGTGCGCGAGGTGCAGAAAAAGGCCATGGAAGCAGGGCTTTACGCTGCCAATATGCCCGCCGAAGTGGGCGGCGCAGGATTGGATACCATGGCGTGGCTGCTCTATGAAAAGGAACTTGGCCGCGCCAATTATGCGCTGCATTGGACATGCGTCGCGCGCCCGTCCAACATTCTGCTGGCTGGCAACGAGGCGCAGCGCGAGCAGTATTTGATGCCCTGCATTCGCGGCGAGACATGGGATTGTTTGGCCATGACCGAACCTGGCGCAGGGTCTGACCTGCGCGGCATGAAAGCATCGGCCCGCCAAGACGGGGGCGATTTTGTGCTAAACGGCACCAAGCATTTCATCAGTCATGCCGACATAGCAGGCTTTACCATCGCCTTTATGGCCACAGGCGAAGAAGACACCCCGCGCGGCCCGAAAAAGCTGATTACTGCCTTTTTCGTCGATAAAGGCACCAAAGGCTTTTCCGTGCGCGAGGGGTATAAAAACGTCTCGCATCGTGGCTATACCAACTGCATTTTGGAATTTGACGATTGCCGCATCCCCGCCGAGAATGTTCTGGGCGAGGTGCATAAGGGCTTTGAAGTGGCAGGCAAATGGCTGGGGGCGACGCGCCTGCAAGTGGCCTCCACCTGCCTTGGCCGCGCCGACCGCGCGCTGGCGCTGGCCATTTCCTATGCCGCCGAGCGTAAGCAATT
>JAIXVS010000031.1 GCA_027482795.1 Rhodobacter sp. | reverse complement strand
CGGGCGGGGTTTTGGCCCTGACCTGCGGTCAGCACTTGGCCCAAAATGGTTTCGGACACTTCGGCAGGGTCAATTCCCGCGCGGGCAATCACACCCGCAATCATCGCCGCGCCCAGATCATGCGCAGGGGTTGCCGCGAAGGCCCCGTTAAAGCTGCCGACAGCGGTGCGACCCGCCGCCACGATTACAACATTGGTCATAAATCTCTCTCCCCGATGACACCACGGCGGCGCATTGGCCAAGCCGCCACGCCCAAATGCCTAGGCCCCGATGGGGCGAATTGCAAGCCGCCAAAAGGGCCTGATTTGGGGGCAAATCAGGCGAATATCGGCTTCATCGTGGGTGCGCCGAACAAAAAGCCCTGAAAACAATCAACGCCCATTGCCTGCAAGACCGCCGCCTCTTCGGGGGTTTCTACAGCTTCGGCGACGGTGAACATGCCAAAATGCTTGGACATCGAGATAAGCGCCGCAACCAGCGTTTGATTTTCTGGCTGGGTGTCGATGCTGCGGATAAACTGGCGGTCAATTTTGACGATATCAAAGAAAAACTCGCGGAAATAGCGGATTGCCATCTGCCCTGACCCGAAATTATCCAGCGCCACGGCGATGCCTTCGCGCTGAAATTCATCCATCAGGGAGATGACACTTTCGGGCATCATCATCGCCGAACTTTCGGAAATTTCCAAAATCAGCCGCGCGCCGATATCGCCGCCCGCCGCCAGCCCCGCCCGCAGCGTTTGGCCCCATGCAGGATACCCGATAGATCGGGCTGACATATTCAGCGACAGGCGCAAATTGGGGTGGGTAGCAAGGGCGCGCAAGCCCGCCTCAAGCGCGATGACGTCAATTTGGCGGCCCATTTCCGTATCTTCGACCACGCCCATGAAATCTTTGGCTGGGATCACGCGATGGGACGGGTCAAGAATGCGGATCAGCCCTTCGTAAAAGGCTGTTTTGCTGGGGTCTGCCGCCGTGACCACGGGTTGATAGGCAAGGCGCAGCCGCTTTTGCGCCAAAGCATCGCGCACCATGTCCAGTGTTGCGCGATCAATCCCTTCAATGGCCGCGCCAAACGGGCTTGCCAGACCTGCCACTGCATCGATTTTTGGTTTTCCCCGCTCTACGCTCATCTAAACCGCACCTCTCCTTTCGCGCAATATTGCGTCTGAAGGTATAAGATCGGGTAAAATTCGGCATTTACGCCGAATTGTTGGCAAGTTTTGCCGCGCCGCGCGCGCATTTTCACCTTGCCCCAGCGTTTTCGCTGGCCATACTGCCGCCAACGACCGCTTGCAAAGGACTGCCTCTATGCACAAAACCCTATTTGCCGCGCTGACAGCCCTTTTTCTGTCTGCGCCAACCGCCCAAGCCTTTGACCTGCCCGAAGATGAAGATGCGGCGCAGTTTGTGACCTCGAACGTGATTGCCACCTTTTATCACGAGTTGGGCCATGCCTTGATTGATGTGCTGCAATTTCCCGTCTTGGGGCGCGAAGAAGATGCTGCCGATGCACTGTCTGCCTATTTGACCCACCAAATTTGGGAAGAGGACAGCGCCGCAGTGATCGTGGCCGACAGCGCCAATGCCTATCTGCTTTATAGCTACGAGGCAGAGGCAAACGGCTATGAAACCGCCTATTGGGACGAGCATAGCCTTGATTTACAACGCTATTACAATCTGGTTTGCCTGTTCTATGGGGCCGATCCCGCCGCGCGGGGCGATTTTGTGGCAGAATTTGAATTGCCCGAAAATCGGGCCGAGCGGTGCGAAGCCGAATATGCCCAAGTCGATCAGGCATGGGGTACTTTGCTAGAATCAGCAGAATATAAACAGGGCGCAGCGGGCCTTGTCATGCAGGGCGATGCCAGCGATCCTATTGCGGCGATCCTTGCCGAAGAAGTGTCTGATTTTAACGAATCCTACAGCCTGCCGACCGAGGTTTTGGTAGAAGTGGCGCCTTGCGGGCAGGCCAATGCCTTTTACTACAGCGGCACATCCACGATCACGATCTGCACCGAATATGCCGAAGATTTGGCGCGCATTTACGAAACGCAGTACGAAGAATGACGGATTTGCGATTTTGTGATCACGCGAATTTTTTATGTGATCACAAAAGCCGAATTTTCTGCCGCAGCGTGGCAATCGGTTGGGAATTTGGATGACACTGCCGATAATCGCGCTATTAAACACCAGACAGCCGCCGCATTGCAGCGTATCGTGCAAGGCAGCGCCAGACGCAAAAGGATGACCGATGGCCGAAGTGAAATCCAGCAGCCCGCGCCGCGTAGAACGCCCGTTGTCACCGCATTTGCAAATTTACCGCCCGCAATTGACGGCGATCACATCGATCTTAACGCGGATCACGGGGAATGCGCTGATTGTGGGTGTTGTGTTGGCGGTGTGGTGGCTGGCAGCCGCCGCAATATCCGATGACGCCTTTGCGCTGGCAAATGCCGTGGCGACCAGCTGGTTTGGCGATTTGGTGTTTTTGGGCAGCGCTTGGGCGGTTTGGTATCACTACCTGGCAGGCCTGCGGCATTTGTATTTCGACGCGGGCCATGGGTTGGATATTCCTACAGCCGAAAAGCTGGGGTGGGGCATGATTGTTGGGTCGGT
>JAIXVS010000038.1 GCA_027482795.1 Rhodobacter sp. | reverse complement strand
TATGACACGATGCAGTACATCCGCCCCAAAATTTCGACTTTGGTCATTGGGCAGGCGGCATCGATGGGGTCGCTTTTGTTGCAAGCGGGCGAAAAGGGTATGCGCTTTTCGCTGCCCAACAGCCGCGTGATGGTACACCAGCCTTCGGGCGGCTATCAGGGGCAGGCGACGGATATTTTGATCCATGCGCGCGAAACCGAAAAGCTAAAGCGCCGTTTGAACGAGATTTACGTCAAGCACACAGGCAACGATCTGGCCACGGTTGAGGCGGCTTTGGAACGCGATAACTTCATGTCCGCCGAAGATGCCAAAGCTTGGGGTCTGATTGACGAAATTTTGGACAGCCGCGGCAAGGCCGAAGAGGCCAAGTAAGGCAGCATAAAACATCGCCCCCAAGGCCGCGATATTTGGGGGCGATTTGACATTGTGGCGGGGCGGGGCTTGGACTAAGCTGACCCTCAATTCTGATGATGAGGTCAAGTTATGGCAACCAGCACAAGCGATAGTAAGAACACGCTGTATTGCTCGTTCTGCGGCAAAAGCCAGCACGAGGTGCGCAAGCTGATTGCAGGCCCAACAGTGTTTATTTGCGATGAATGTGTCGAACTCTGCATGGACATCATCCGCGAAGAGACAAAATCGGCAGGGCTGAAATCCACCGATGGGGTGCCAACCCCGCGCGATATTTGCGCCGTGTTGGATGATTATGTGATCGGGTAGGTTCACGCCAAGCGCGTGTTGTCTGTGGCCGTGCATAACCATTACAAACGCCTGAACCATTCGACGAAAACCGATATCGAACTGGCGAAATCCAACATTTTGCTGATTGGCCCCACGGGCTGCGGCAAAACACTGCTGGCCCAAACGCTGGCGCGGATTTTGGATGTGCCGTTCACCATGGCCGATGCCACCACGCTGACCGAAGCGGGTTATGTGGGCGAGGATGTGGAAAACATCATCCTAAAGCTGCTGCAAGCCAGCGAATACAACGTTGAACGTGCGCAGCGCGGGATTGTCTATATTGACGAGGTCGACAAGATCACCCGCAAGTCTGACAACCCATCGATCACCCGCGATGTGTCGGGCGAGGGGGTGCAGCAGGCGCTGCTGAAAATTATGGAAGGCACGGTTGCATCCGTGCCACCGCAGGGTGGGCGGAAGCATCCGCAGCAGGAATTTTTGCAGGTCGATACCACGAATATTCTGTTCATCTGCGGCGGGGCCTTTGCGGGGCTGGAAAAAATCATCGCGCAGCGCGGCAAGGGCAGCGCCATTGGCTTTGGCGCCGATGTGAAAGACCCAGATGCACGCGGCGTGGGGGAATTGTTTGGCGAATTGGAACCAGAAGACCTGCTGAAATTCGGCCTTATCCCCGAATTTGTGGGCCGCTTGCCCGTGATTGCCACGCTGACCGATCTGGACGAGGCGGCGCTGATCACCATTCTGACCGAACCGAAAAACGCTTTGGTCAAGCAATATCAGCGGCTGTTTGATATTGAAGGCACCAAGCTGACCTTTACCACAGATGCCCTGTCGGCCATTGCCAAACGCGCCATTAAACGCAAAACGGGCGCGCGCGGGCTGCGGTCGATCATGGAAGATATCCTACTAGATTCCATGTTTGAACTGCCTGGGATGACGGATGTTGAAGAGGTGGTTGTAAACGAGGAATCGGTCAACAATGCCGTGCCGCCCCTGCTGGTTCATGCCGAGGGTAAAAAGAAAAAAGAACCCGCAACGGCAAGTTAACCCATGATCACCCGCATCAAAACGGGGTCAACATGGGAAGACCGCATCGGATACGCCCGCGCCGTGGTGGCGGGCGGCTGGGTGCATGTTTCGGGCACAACGGGCACGGATCACGCTACGGGGGACATTCCCGAAACGATCGAGGATCAGTGCAAGCTGGCGCTGGCGATTATCGAGGCCGCGCTGGCGCGCGCGGGGGCAGGGTTTGAACATGCGGTGCGCGTGACCTATGTTTTGAAACATGCCGCCGATTTCGAACGCTGCTGGCCGATATTGTCCGCCACCTTCGGCGCAAACCCACCCGCCGCGATGATGATCGAAGCTCCGCTGATCGAACCGCGCCATTTGATCGAAATTGAACTGACGGCGTATTTGGGCGCAGGCTAAACCGCGCTCTTAGCGATACATTTCAAATGACGCGCCCAATAGCGCGCGCATTTTTCCGCGGGCGCGCAAAAACCGCCGCACAGCCGTTTGACGCAATTTCAGACTGTAAAACGTGCAGGCAAAGGCAAAAGTGGCCACCGCCATATTCAAGGTTTCGCCCAGAAAAGCGACCAACGCAAAGGCGATGCTGTTTTTGCGGCGCAGACGCGTCGTCATATTGGTCATCGACAAACGTTCCGTGCGCTGGTTGATATAGGCCAGCGTTTGCCGATCGGGCGGATAACATTCATGGGCGACGGCCTCGGCGCAAACGGCAAAAACGCCGCCCGCATCTTTAAGCCGCAAGAAAAAGTCAGTATCACCGCCGCCAGTAAAACTATAAGCTTCGTCAAACGCGGGCCGCGCCATTTTGGCCATAAGGCGCGATGACAACATCACACCGCAGGTCGCATATATCATTTGGACGGGGCCCGTCGGCGGCGTTTTTCTGTGAAATATGCCGTAATCTTGTACCCATGTATGCGGGGTGCCCATGAAATCTGGCAGCACCTTGCAGCCCACCACATCGGCCCCTTGCGCCTGCAAGGTGTGATACATCCGCTCGATCCAGTCGGGTTCGACCCATTGATCATCGTCAATCATCGCCAGCGCTGTGGCACCATGGGTTACAAAACCGTGGTGCAGCAATGCGTTGCGCGCAGGCGAAATACCCCGCGCATCGGACAGATAGCCATACAAGGCAAAGCGAAAACTGGGAGCCATTTGCGCGACAAGGGCCAAAGCCTCTTGCCGATCTAGATCGTTTTCCGCAACGATGACCACGATTTGTGGATCAGCAAGGGTGGTGATCTGTCTTGCAAGCGACTGAAGGCACTTCTCCAACCCATCAGCCCGCCGAAATGACGGTATCCCAATTGCAAGTGTGATATTGGTGTTCAGGCTCATGCGTTATGCTTTCCAAATGCCAAAATGTCTGTGGCACTGCGCAGCATTTGCGCAGAAAGTCAGGGCAAAGCAAAGATAGCTTGGTTAAATCTGGTGTGAAAAGCGGGCCTGAATCTGACCCCGACGTGGGTTGTCCCAGATTCGGCCCCTATTTGGGGCCCGTCGGCGCGTATTCCAGTGCCGCTTCGCGGAACTGTTTGTCGTACAAAGCGCGGAAAAGGCCGTCTTTTTTGTCAAGAAGCTCGCGCAGCGTGCCCTTTTCTTTGATCTCGCCGCCTTCAAC
>JAIXVS010000139.1 GCA_027482795.1 Rhodobacter sp. | reverse complement strand
TGCCAATGCATCTGTGGTGCGCGATATCTCGCATGCTGTTTGGTCAGATGCCGATTGGATGCAAGCGCGCAAGGAAAAGCAGACCATCACGGCCCCGATGTCGGTGTACGAGGTGCATCTGCCATCTTGGCGGCGCGCCGAGGGTGGGCGGATGCTGTCCTACCTTGAACTGGCAGATCAGCTGATCGATTATGCCCTGTGGATGGGCTTTACCCATGTCGAATTTCTGCCGATTTCCGAATATCCCTTTGATGGATCATGGGGCTATCAGCCCATAGGCCTGTTCGCGCCCACCATCCGCCATGGCCTGCCAGACGAGCTGCGCACCTTGATAAATACCGCGCATAATCGCGGGATTGGGGTGTTGATCGACTGGGTTCCAGGCCATTTTCCCACCGATTCTCATGGATTGGCCCAATTTGATGGAACTGCACTTTTCGAACATTCTGATCCCAAAGAAGGCTTCCATCAGGATTGGAACACGCTCATTTACAACTATGGCCGCGTTGAAGTGGCGAATTTTCTGGTCTCGAACGCCCGATATTGGCTGGAAGAATACCATATTGACGGGCTGCGCGTGGATGCGGTGGCATCCATGCTGTACCGCGATTATTCGCGCGAAGAAGGGCAGTGGATTCCCAACCGTGACGGCGGGCGCGAGAATTATGAGGCGATTGCCCTGCTGCGCGCCATGAACACCGATGCCTACAGCGCGATGGACGGAATTATGACCGTGGCCGAAGAAAGCACCGCCTTTGATGGCGTCTCGCGCCCAGTGCATTTGGGCGGGCTTGGCTTTGGGTTTAAATGGAACATGGGCTGGATGAACGACACCCTGCGTTACATGGCCGAAGATCCCATCAACCGCAAATACCATCATGACAAAATGACCTTTGGTTTGCATTACGCCTTTTCGGAAAACTATGTGCTGCCGATCAGCCATGACGAGGTGGTGCATGGCAAAGGGTCGATGTTGCAAAAGATGGGCGGCGACGGGGCCCACCGCTTTGCATCCCTGCGCGCCTATTACGGGTTTATGTGGGGGCACCCTGGCAAGAAGCTGCTGTTTATGGGCTGCGAATTTGCCCAATCGCGCGAATGGAACCACAGCCAAAGCCTTGATTGGCACGAGGCAGACCAACCCGCCCATCGCGGCGTGCAATTGCTGGTGCGCGATTTGAACCATCTGTATCGCATCGAGCCTGCCTTGCACGCGATGGATTGCAAACCCGAAGGCTTTGCATGGATTGAAGGCGGCGATAGCGAGCATTCGGTCTTTGTGTGGGAGCGCCGCGCAGGCGATGCCCCGCGCTTGGTGGTGGTGTGCAACATGACACCAGTTGCGCGCCGCACGCGCATTGGCCTGCCCGCAGGCGGCCTGTGGGCCGAGGTTTTGAACACCGATGCGGCCATTTATGGCGGCGGAAATGCGGGCAATCTGGGCGGGGTTATGGCCGAAGCCGTGCCGCATCACGGGCGCGAGCATTCGGCAGAAATCACTCTGCCGCCCATGGCCACGCTGTTTTTCAAAGAAGACACATCATCGACTGGGAGGACGATATGAAAGCCAGACCAAACACCCGCCTATCATCCCGCGCCATGGCCTTTGTGCTGGCGGGCGGGCGCGGCAGCCGATTGAAAGAGCTGACAGATGCGCGCGCCAAACCTGCGGTGTATTTCGGCGGCAAAACGCGGATTATCGACTTTGCCCTGTCGAACGCGCTAAACTCGGGCATTCGCAAAATGGCGATTGCCACCCAGTACAAGGCGCACAGCCTGATCCGCCATATGCAGCGCGGCTGGGGATTTTTCCGCGCCGAACGTAATGAATATCTGGACATTCTGCCCGCCAGCCAGCGGGTGGACGAAAACAAATGGTATTTGGGCACGGCGGACGCTGTGGCGCAGAATATCGACATCGTCGACAGCTATGATGTGGAATATATCGTTGTGCTGGCGGGCGATCATATTTACAAAATGGATTATGAGGTGATGCTGCAACAGCATGTCGCCTCGGGCGCAGATGTGACGATTGGCTGCCTGACCGTGCCGCGGATGGAGGCGACCGCCTTTGGCGTGATGCAGGTGGATAAAGACATGCGCATCACCCAGTTTTTGGAAAAGCCCAAAGACCCGCCCAGCATTCCAGGCGATCCCGCTCATGCGCTGGCCTCGATGGGGATTTACGTGTTCAACTGGGCCTTTCTGCGCGATCTGCTAATCCGCGATATGGCCGATGACAATTCATCCCATGATTTTGGCAATGATCTGATCCCCGACATTGTGAAAAACGGCAAGGCCGTGGCGCACCGCTTTGCGGACAGCTGCGTGACATCGGGGCTAGAGCAAGAACCCTATTGGCGCGATGTGGGCACGATTGATGCCTTTTGGCAGGCCAATATCGACCTGACCGATTTCATCCCGAAACTGGATATCTACGATCAAAGCTGGCCGATTTGGACCTATGCCGAAATTCTGCCCCCCGCCAAGTTTATCCACGATGAAGACGGGCGGCGCGGCATGGCGGTATCCTCCCTTGTATCGGGCGATTGTATTGTGTCGGGCAGTGAGGTGCGCAATTCGCTGCTGTTTACAGGGGTTCGCACGCATAGTTTTTCCGCGCTTGATCATGTCGTTGCCCTGCCGCAGGTGATCGTCAATCGTAAGGCTGATTTGACGCGCTGTGTGATTGATCGCGGGGTGATTATACCCGAAGGGTTGGTTGTGGGCCAAGACCCTGTGGAAGATGCCAAGTGGTTTCGCCGCAGCGAAGGGGGCATTGTGCTGATCACGCAGAATATGCTGGATGCGCGGGCCAAGGCACTTTAGGGGGGCGGCATGGGCGGCAAGGTTTTATCTGTTGCATCCGAATGCGTGCCGCTGATTAAAACGGGCGGGCTGGCCGATGTGGTGGGAGCGCTGCCTGCCGCACTCGCCCCGCTGGGCTGGCAGATGCGCACGCTTTTGCCAGCCTATCGCCCGCTGTTGCCGCATTTGGCGGGCATGACCGAAGTGCTGCGCGAGGCGGATTTGTTTGGCGCCCCTGCGCGGGTGATGGCAGGGCAGATTGCGGGGCTAGATCTGCTGCTGCTGGATGCGCCGCATTTGTACGACCGCGATGGCGGGCCCTATTCGGACGCGCAGGGCGATTTTTCTGACAATCCGCAGCGCTTTGCCGCGCT
>JAIXVS010000177.1 GCA_027482795.1 Rhodobacter sp. | reverse complement strand
GGCTGGTTCAGGCCAGATGCCAGCCGCCGTTCATCTTTGGGGCTGACGCCAAACAGTTCGTGATAATGCTGCGCCATGCGCGCAAGGGTTAGGTAGCCCACGGCCACAGCAATATCGCGTAGGGGATCGTTGGAATACAGCACCCTTTGGCGCGCCTTGGCCAGCCGCAAATGGCGGTAATAGCGCAGCGGGCTTTGCCCCGTTTCGCGTTTGAACAGCCTCTCGAAATGCCGCCCCGACATATCCACCGCCGCCGCCACATCGGGGATGCGCAGCGGGTCTTCGACATGGGTTTCAAAAAGCCGTATCGCCGCGCGAATGGGCGGGGTTAGGCGGTCGGCAGTGGCGGCAGTGCGCGCCACGGGCACCTTTTGGCTGGCGTCTTCATCGCGCACAAAGGGGTGCTGGAACCAGCACGCCACTTCGGTCATGCAGTGGCGGCCAAGACGTTCTTCGATTAGGCGCAGCATCAGATCAAACACCACGCCCGCGCCCGAGGCTGTGATGCGCCGCTTTTCGCGCAAAATCAGCGCCTCGGATGCCTGCACATCGGGAAATTCGGCCTTGAAGGCCGCCTCATAGCACCAATGAACCGAACAGCCGCGCCCCGCCATCAGGCCCGCGCGCGCCAGCGGAAAAATCCCGCCCGAAAACGCACCCAGCGTCAGCCCTGTGCGATCAAGCCAGCGCAGGCGCGCGGGGCTTTGGCGCGGGTCGGCAAATTCGGCGGTGGGCGGCGAGATAAGATACAGGTGATCCACGCCCGCAAGATCGGCCAAGGTCACGTCAGGTTGAAAGCGCACTTCGGCAGATGACCGCACAGGCGCAAGGGTTTCGGCAACAAGCTGCCATTCAAATTCGCGCCGTCCCATAATTTCATTGGCCGCGCGCAAAGGTTCGATTGCCGAGGTTAGGCACGCCATTGGAAAGCCTGAAAACATCAGGAACCCCAAACGCAGCGGGCCTTCGCCAAGCATATCCTGTCTCCTATCAGTCTTCGGGCCACCAACCGGGCGAGGTGGGCGCGCCATCGTCATACTGCGACAGCCACTGCGCCATCGCATCGCGGTTGCGGATAAAGCCTTTGTATGTGGCCAGATCGGGGTGCAGATCGCGCACCACGCGGTGCAGGCGGCGGCCCCATTTGGGCACTGTGACCAGTTCTTCAAACTTGCCCAGATAGGCGCGAATATCAAAGCAAATCGCGTTAGACCGTGGCAGGCGGTACAGCGTTTGCAATTCGACGCGCAGGTGCATCATGTGGCCCATGTTTTCGTGGGTGAGCGCGGTGCGCATATGGCCCCATTCGGGATAGGTTTCGGGCGCGGTGTCTAGCAGAGGGTTCACCGTCATAGTCCAATTGTACCGCCGCACGGGTGCGCCATGTTGCAGCTTCATCAAAAACTTCAGCGCGCGATCAAAAATACCCTTTTCATGGGCCAAAGGCACGGGCGCGTGCCATTCGTGAAAGTTCATGCCGATGTTGAAATCCAGCGACCAGTCGGCCTGCGTTGTCACCATCCCCGCATCGACCCATAGCGTGCCTTCGCGTTCATCTTGCAAGGTAAAATCGCCTTGGGTCTGGCGGCTGATATATTCCATTGGCCCATAGGGCAGGGTGGATTCGTCCAGAAAAGTAAACTTCTGGTCAATGCCCAAGGGGCGGTTGATCCAGTGCCAGCGGTTGCCATCTTTGGCCAGCGAAAACCACTGCGGATATTCGCGCGCCTTGGTTTCCATGATCAGTTCCAGCAAATCCCATCCCGCCAGCGTCATATGGGGCAGGGATTGGCAGCGCAGCGGATCGCGGGCCAGCACACGTGCGCGGTCGCGCATCTCGCTAAGGTAGTGCTCGTCCACGTCAAAGGTTTTCTCGAACACCGACCCTTTGCGCCCTGGCACATGCGGCTCCATATTGACGGAATACATGTAATCATCGCGGTCAAACGGGAAGGGAAAGCGGCGGATTGCGGCGGGCGAATTGCGATAGGTGAAATCGTCGCAAAACGTCTCGTCGCGGAAAAAGTCATCAAAGCCGTATTTGAAATCAAGGCTCATTGCGCGCTCCTATCTATCGATCACCAGCGCCTTGCCAGTGAAACGGCTGACGCAGGGCATGATTTTGGTGTTGCTGGCCAACTCATCAGGCGACAGCCAATGGTCGCGGTGATCGATGTGGCCATCGCAGCGGATGACGTTTGTCTCGCACTGCCCGCAGGCCCCGCCACGGCATAGGTAGGGGGCATCAACGCCAGCGGCCTCCATCGCCTCTAGCAAGGATTGGGTGGGGCCAACTGAAATGGTCTTGCCCGATGCCGCAAGTTCCACATCAAAGCGGTCGCCCGTGGCGGGTGCGGTGAATTCTTCAAAATGCACGGCATGTTCGGGCAGGCCTGCCGCCGCTGCCGTGGCGCGCACCCAGTTGAGCATTCCCTTTGGCCCGCAGCAGTACAAATGCGTGCCAATGGGTTGCCGCGCCAGAATATCGGCCAAGGGCATTTGCTGGCCCATATCGTCAAAGTAAAGGTTCACCTTGTCGCCATGCGAAGCCTTTAGCACATCACCATAAGCGCACAGCGCGGGGTTGCGCGCGGCATAGTGCAGTTCACACTTGCCGCCAAAGCGGGCCAGTTGGTGCATCATCGCCAAAAAGGGTGTAATCCCAATGCCGCCCGCAAAGAACAGATGCTTGCGCGCGCGGTTATCCAGCGGAAACAGGTTCATCGGATGGCTTAGCACCATCTCTTGCCCCGCTTTGACATGGGTGTGCATGTACAAAGACCCGCCCCGCCCCGCATCATCACGCCGCACCGAAATTTCATAGCCCGAACGATCTTCGGGGTCGGACATCAGCGAATAGGGGTTCAGCCGCCGCGTGCCGTGATCGTCCATTTCAACCACAGTATGAGCGCCGCCCGAAAAGGCG
>JAIXVS010000354.1 GCA_027482795.1 Rhodobacter sp. | reverse complement strand
GCCATTATTCGGGCTGCACCGCGCGTGATTTGGTATCATCCAGCGCGCCTGCGGGGGTAAAGGCGCGCAGCACGTCGATGGCGGCGGCGGTGCGGGGGGCGTCAGCCTCGGTCGGGAAGGGGGGCAGCATCAGGGCCGCGCCCGCAGTGTCAAAGATTTGCGCGGTGGTCGATCCGCCGCCAACGGGCGGCTCGTTCAATTCGGCCACGGGGTTGGCGGCCAAATCGGCGGCAATGGGGGCAAGCGCCGCTTGCAGTGCGGCCAACTTGTCGGCGGGCAGGCTATCGCTGCGCGTCGCGCAATCGGGGGCCGTATCGCCGTAGCCTTTGCAATAGCGCGTGTTCACCGTGCCATCTGCGGCAAAGGTCACATCATAATGCCACGCATAGGCCGGCGGCAGGGTGCCGCTGTTTTCGGAATAGGTGGCCAGCATCTCGCCCGCCACGGCGCTGGTTGCAGTCAGGCCAAAGGCGCAGGAAAGGGTAAGGGCCGCGAACAGGTGATACGATTTCATTTTACGTTCCAGATGGCTAAGTTTGATAGAATAGAAACGGATAAGCAGGCCAGCACCACCGCAGTTAGCAGGCTGCGCAGGCGCATCCACCATGTCGGGGTAAGGCCTGCCCGCGCAAAAGCCCAGTCCAGCGCCAGAAGGGCGGCAAAGCCCATGGCAAGTGTCGCGGGTTCGCGGGCATCGGGCAAGAACGAGGCGAAAAACACCCACAGCGCAGGGATGACCGATGCCGCATAGGCCCAAAACCCCGCATTGCCGCGCGCGGCAAAGCCCCACAAAACCCCCGCCATAAAGGCCAAAATCACGCGGCCATAGGCCAGCATCACCATCTGGCCATAGCCCGCCAAGGGAAGGTTAAACCCGCCCATCGGGTATGTTGGCCGCAGCGCGATCACGGCGGCGGCGGCGACAAACGGGATCAGGCCCGCAAGGCCCAGCAGCAGCGCAGAGCGGGGAATCATACCGCCTCTCGCAGCACGCGGGGCACTTTAAACTCTACTGCCTCAACCGCCGTTTCAACCAATTCCACGCTTACATCATATCGGGCGCGGAAGGCGTCGATGACTTCGTTCACCAGCACTTCGGGGGCGGATGCGCCAGCGGTCAGGCCCAGCGCGCGAATGCCTTCCAGCGCCCGCCAATCAATTTCCGTCGCCCGCTGAATCAGCTGGGCATAGGCGCAGCCCGCATTCGCCCCCACTTCGACCAAACGGCGCGAGTTGGAGGAGTTTGGCGCGCCGATGACCAAAAGCGCGTCAATCTTGCCCGCAATCGCCTTAACAGCGGCTTGGCGGTTGGTGGTGGCGTAACAGATGTCTTCTTTGTGCGGGCCGATGATGGCGGGAAAGCGCGCTTGCAGGGCGGCAACAATGCCAGCGGTATCATCCACCGAAAGGGTGGTTTGCGTGATATAGGCCAGTTTGCCCGCATCTCGCGGGGCAAGGTGCGCCACATCTTCGGCGGTTTCCACCAGCAAAACCTCACCTTCGGGCAATTGGCCCATGGTGCCGATGGTTTCAGGATGGCCCGCATGGCCGATCATCACCATTTGCAGCCCGTTTTCGTAATGGCGCTGCGCCTCGTTATGCACTTTGGTCACCAAGGGGCAGGTGGCATCGACGGCGATCATTTGGCGCGCGCTTGCTGCGGCTGGCACAGATTTTGGCACGCCGTGGGCAGAAAACACCACGGGGCGGTCGGTGGGGCATTCGTCTAACTCTTCAACAAATATCGCACCTTGGGCGCGCAGGGCATCGACCACGAATTTGTTATGCACAATCTCGTGGCGCACATAAACAGGCGCGCCCCATTTTTGCAGCGCCAGTTCAACGATTTTGATGGCGCGATCCACGCCCGCGCAAAACCCGCGCGGGGCGGCAAGGTACAGTGTCAGCGGTGGCAGCGCACTCATGTCTCATCCTATGGTTTTTGCAAACTTTAGGCGGGCTTGGCGCGCAGGTCTAGGCCTTGTCGCGGCCTAGGTGCTATTTTGCAGTTGCTGCTTCGGCCTCGTATTCGGGGCGCGGCTCGCGCGGGGGGCGGCCGATGACATCGCGCAATTCGTCGAGTTCGATGAAATTGTCGCATTGGCGGCGCAGCTCGTCCGAAATCATGGGCGGCTGGCTGCGGATGGTGGACACAACCGATACACGCACGCCTTGGCGCTGCAAACTTTCGATCAGCGGGCGGAAATCGCCATCGCCCGAGAAAAGAACGATATGGTCAACATGCGGGGCCAGTTCCATCGCGTTGACGGTCAGCTCGATGTCCATATTGCCCTTAACCTTACGGCGGCCCATCGAATCGGTGTATTCCTTGGCGTTTTTGGTCACCATGGTAAAGCCGTTGTAGTTCAACCAATCGACCAAGGGGCGCAGGGGCGAGTATTCGTCGTTTTCCAGCAGCGCGGTGTAGTAAAAGGCGCGCAGCAATTTGCCGCGCCGCAAAAATTCGGTGCGCAACAGCTTGTAATCTATATCAAATCCCAGCGCCTTGGAGGCTGCGTATAGGTTTGATCCATCGATGAATAGTGCAAGCCTCTCGTCTTTATAAAACAATTTTTACCCCTTTTTGCTGCCACTTTGTCAAATGCCTTGTCGCCAAACCTTGCTACGGGGCCACTCGTTAACCATATGACTAGCATTTTTGGTAAATGGATACCTCGTAGAATAATTGGTCTATATCAGGATAATTGGACTAGGCAAGCGGGGTGCTATGAATTTAGACAACTGCAAAGATAACGCCCAAAAGGAGAGCGCTTGATGCAGGTTCTGATCGCGCTGGGGGCAAACCTAATCAATCAGGGGTTATCGCCCCAGCAAACCCTTACCCAAGCCTTACAGGATATTGAAATCGAAGGATTTTCGATAGTTAAGTGCAGCCGCTGGTTTCAAACACCTGCCTTTCCGGCGGGGTCTGGGCCAGATTATCTCAATGCAGCTGCACAACTTCAGATTGCAGGCAGCCATACGGCGGAACAGGTCTATGCCCCTTTGGCAAAGATAGAGGCCAAGCATGGGCGCGAACGGGTGCAGCGCTGGGGCGGGCGGACGCTGGATCTTGACCTGCTGGCGATGGAAGACCGCATCGCGCCCGATCGCGCCGCGTTTTTGCATTGGGCCAACTTGGACAGCGCCGCGCAGCGCGTGACCGCCCCCGACCGCATGATTGTGCCCCATCCGCGCCTTCACGAACGCGCCTTTGTTTTGGTGCCGCTGCTGGATGTTGCGCCAGATTGGCGCCATCCTGTCTTTGGGCAAACCGTGCGGCAGATGCACGATGCCCTGCCAAAGATTGACCGTGACAGCGTGGTGCCGCTGACTGCGTAACATCGGATCGATTATACCCTTGTCAATTGTATAAATCCCGCCTAGGTAGGCGCTTTCAAAGCCCTTCCTGTATTGGAGTGTCCTATGGCCCGCGTGACGGTAGAAGATTGCGTTGACAAAGTTCCCAACCGGTTTGAACTGGTGATGCTGGCCGCGCACCGCGCCCGCGAAATGCAGGCAGGATCGAACCCCACGGTTGACCGCGACAATGACAAAAACCCCGTCGTTGCCCTGCGCGAAATTGCCGAGGAAACCCAGCTGGCCGAAAGCCTGCGCGAGCGGATGATCGAAAGCTTCCAAACCCAGATCGAGGTTGACGAGCCTGAGGAAGATCAAATGGCCCTTCTCATGACGGGCGATATTGACCGCCCCGCCCATGATGACATGAGCGAAGAAAAACTTCTGCGCGCCCTGATGGAAGCGCAAGGGGACAACTAACTGGGCAAGCGCGGGCAATGGTGCCCATCGGGGCAAACAGATGATCGATGTCGAAGACCTGATCGCCCTGGTTCGCAACTATAACCCGCGCAGCAATTCAGACATGATCCGCGCCGCCTATTCCTATGGGCTTGCGATGCACGAAGGTCAGTTTCGCAAATCGGGCGAGCCGTATTTTACCCATCCCGTTGCCGTTGCCGCCATTTTGACCGAGCAGCATTTGGATGATGCCACCATCATCACGGCGCTGCTGCACGACACCATCGAAGATACCAAATCCACCTATACCGAGGTGGAGCGCATGTTTGGCACCGAGGTTGCCGAATTGGTCGATGGCGTGACCAAACTGACCAATTTGCAGCTGTCATCCACCGAAAGCCAGCAGGCGGAAAACTTTCGCAAGCTGTTTATGGCCATGTCCAAAGACCTGCGGGTGATTTTGGTAAAACTCGCCGACCGTTTGCACAATATGCGCACCATCAAATCGATGAAACCTGAAAAGCAGGCGCAAAAGGCGCGCGAGACGATGGAGATTTACGCCCCCCTTGCAGGCCGCATGGGGATGCAGTGGATGCGCGAGGAATTGGAAGACCTGTCTTTTCGCGTGATCAACCCCGAAGCGCGCAGTTCGATCATTCGGCGGTTCTTGATGCTGCAACGCGAGGCGGGCGATGTGGTGCACCAGATCACGGGCGATATCATGACCGAACTCGACAAGGTGCAGATTGATGCATCTGTCTATGGCCGCGCGAAAAAGCCCTATTCGATTTGGCGCAAAATGCAGGAAAAGGATTTGGCCTTTTCGCGCCTGTCCGACATTTACGGCTTTCGCGTGATTTGCCGCGATGTGGGCGATTGTTACCGCATTTTGGGAGTTATTCACCAACGCTGGCGCGCGGTGCCTGGGCGGTTCAAAGATTACATCAGCCAGCCCAAGGGCAACGGGTATCGGTCGATCCATACCACCGTTTCTGGCCGCGATGGCAAGCGGGTCGAGGTGCAGATTCGCACCCGCGAGATGCACGAAGTGGCCGAGGCGGGGGTTGCCGCCCATTGGTCATACCGCGAAGGCGTGCGCGCCAAGAACCCCTTTGCCGTTGATCCCGCGCGCTGGATCGCGTCGATGACCGAACGGTTGGACGAAGGGGACACGTCGGAATTTTTGGAAAACGTCAAGCTAGAGATGTATTCTGACCAAGTGTTCTGTTTCACGCCCAAGGGTGATGTTATCCAACTTCCGCGCGGGGCAACGCCGCTGGATTACGCCTATTCCATCCATACGCGCATCGGCAATTCTTGCGTATCGGCCAAGATTGACGGCATTCGCGTGCCCTTGTGGACGCGGCTGAAAAATGGCCAGTCGGTGGAAATCATCACCGCCGAAGGGCAAAAGCCGCAGGTCAGTTGGATTGATATTGTGACCACGGGCCGCGCCAAGGCAGCCATTCGGCGCAGTTTGCGCGAAGAAGATCGCGGGCGGTTCATGCGGCTGGGCCAAGAATTGGCGCGCGCGGCCTTTGAACATGTGGGCAAAAAGGCCACCGATAAGGCGCTGCGCACAGGGGCCAAGCTGCTGGGCTATAGCGATGACGAAGACTTGCTGGCCGCCCTTGGCAGCGCCGAGATTACGGCGCGCCGCGTGGTCGAAGCACTGTATCCCGACCTGTCGGCCAAGGCGGGCGACGAGGTGGACAGCACCCGCGCTGTGGCGGGGCTGACCGCCGATCAAAGCTTTGTGCGCGCGCCCTGCTGCCAGCCCCTGCCGGGCGAGCGGATTGTTGGCATCACCTATCGCGGGCGCGGGGTTTTGGTGCATTCCATTGACTGCCCCGCCTTGGCGGAGCTGGAAGATCAGCCCGCCCGCTGGGTGGATTTGCATTGGCATTCGGGCCGCCACGCGGCGGTGAACACGGTCACGCTGGATGTGGCCATTGCCAATGACACGGGTGTGCTTGGCCGCATCTGCACCCTTGTCGGCGAGCAAAAGGCCAATATATCTGACTTACGGTTTACCGAACGTAAACCAGATTTTTATAGGCTTTTCATCGACGTGGACTTGCGCGACGTTGAACACTTGCACATGGTGATGACAGCACTTGAGGCAGAGACAGATGTGGCGCAAGTCACCCGTCACAGAGATGTCATGCGCAAGCCTTAGGAGGCGGTCAAACGTGATGAGGAAAGCAGGGTAGCGTGGTATTTAAGCGTGCAAAACCATTGGGATGGGGGGCGTGGCTGCTGGCCATGATCTATCCGCGCGGCGGCTTTGTGCGCGCGACGCGCTATGTTATGCACCGCATGTCGCGCCTGCCCGATGATCCCTACCGCGTGGCGCGCGGCGTTTTTGCGGGCTGTTTTGTGGGGTTTCTGCCCCTACCTGGCTTGCAGTTTTTGGCCGCTTGGGGTGCGGCGCTGCTGATGCGGGGCAATATTTTGGCCGCGCTTTTGGGCACGTTTAACACTAATCCCATCACCACGCCGTTTTTTGCGGTGTTCTCGTTGTCGTTTGGCCATTGGATTTTGGGCATCGAGGCGCCGCTATCGGCGCGGGGCATAGGCCGCGCCTTTGCCAATGCGGGCGAAGACCTTTGGCGCAATTTTATGGCCATTTTTACCGATGACAAAATGCAATGGGATGGGCTGCTGCGCTTTTGGCACGACATTTACGTGCCCTATTTCATTGGGGCCTTTATTGCGGGTTTTGTGCTGTCGGTGATCGCCTATTACTTGACGATCCCGATTGTGCGCGCCTATCAAAAGGCCCGCGCCGCCAAGGCCGAAGAGCGCAGCGAAAAGCGTGGCCGCCTGCGGTCGGCCATTGCGGCGGCGGCGGCGCGCGTTAAACCACGCCGCGAAGATGAAGGGGCACAGGACAGCCATGACAACACCTAAACTGCGTCTTGGGGTGAATATTGACCACGTGGCAACCCTGCGCAATGCGCGCGGCAGCGCGTGGCCCGACCCGCTGCGCGCGGCCCTTTTGGCCGAGGCGGCGGGCGCAGATGGCATCACGGCGCATTTGCGCGAAGACCGCCGCCATATTCGCGACGGCGATATGGACGCGCTTCGCGCGGGTATCGGCATTCCGCTGAATTTTGAATGCGGGGCCACGGCGGAAATGCAGGCCATCGCCCTGCGCCTGAAACCCCATGCGGTGTGCCTTGTTCCCGAAAAGCGCGAAGAACGCACGACCGAGGGCGGGCTTGATGTGGCGGGCGATGATAACCGCCTTGCGACCTATATCGCGCCGCTGCGCGATGCGGGCTGCCGCGTGTCGATGTTCATCAGCCACGATCCCCGCCAGATTGAGGCATCCGCGCGCATCGGCGCAGCAGTAGTGGAACTGCACACGGGTCTTTACTCTGACCTTCACGCCGAGGGGCGCGAGGCCGAGGCCGAAGCCGAAGCTGAATTGCAGGCCCTGCGCGAGGGCGCGGCGCTGGCCCATAGCTTGGGCCTAGAGGTGCACGCAGGCCACGGGCTAACCTATGATAACGTCGGCCCCATCGCCGCCATTCCCGAACTGGTCGAACTGAACATTGGCCATTTCCTGATGGGCGAGGCGGTGTTTTTGGGCCTTGGCCCCGCCATCGAAGAAATGCGCCGCCTGATGGATTTGGCGCGGGCGGGGTAAGTGCATGATCCTTGGCATCGGAACCGACCTTGCCAATATCGAACGGATCCAAGGCACGCTTGACCGCTTTGGCGACCGTTTCCGCACCCGCGTTTTCACCCCGCTGGAACAGGCCAAGGCGGCCAGCCGCCCGCATGGCGAGGCGGCAACCTATGCCAAACGCTGGGCCGCGAAAGAGGCATGTTCCAAGGCGCTGGGTACTGGCCTTGCGATGGGGATATCGTGGATTGATATGGCGGTTTCCAATATGCACACGGGCCAGCCCGTGATGCATCTAACAGGCTGGGCGGCCGAGCGTTTGGCGCAGATGACCCCCGCTGGGCACGAGGCCGTGGTGCATGTGACCCTGACCGATGATCACCCTTGGGCGCAGGCATTTGTGGTGATCGAAGCGCGGCCTATAGCCTAATGCGCCGCCCAAACAGGGCTGCGGCAAACTTGACTCTTACCCCCCGCGCGCGCATGAAACGGCATCAAATGACAGGAGCGCCAAACATGGCAACCGCCGCAAAAGAAGAAACTTGGGTCGATCACGTTAAAACCGTGGTCTATGCGCTGCTGATCGCGGGCGTGTTTCGCACCTTGTTATTTCAGCCATTTTGGATTCCGTCCGAATCGATGAAATCGACCCTGTTGATTGGCGATTTTATCTTTGTAAACAAAATGGCCTATGGCTATTCAAAATATTCCTGCCCCTTTGCCATTTGCCCCATTTCGGGCCGTATTCTGGCCAGCGACCCCGTGCGCGGTGATGTGGTTGTGTTTCGCCACCCCCATAATGGCAGCGATATGGTCAAGCGGTTGATCGGCCTGCCCGGCGATCAAATTCAAATGAAGCAAGGGATGCTTTATATCAACGGCGCAGTTGCCCCGCAAATGGCCGATGGCGTGTTTGAAGAGGTAAACGAGGCCCAAGGCCCGATGCGCAACCGCCCCGGCTGTGCCAATGCCCCTGTGGACGATGGCGCAATCTGCCAAAAGCCGCGCAACATCGAAACCCTGCCCGAAGGCAAAAGCCATGCTGTGCTGAACATTGCCGATGGGATGGGTGCCGATGACACGGGCGTGTTCACCGTGCCCGAAGGCAATTACTTTTTCATGGGCGACAACCGCGACAATTCGCTGGATAGCCGCTTTGACCCTGCGCAGGGCGGGGTGGGCTTTGTGCCCGCCGAATACCTGCTGGGCCGTGCGGATCGGGTGATGTTTTCATCGGCGGGCACATCAATGCTGATGTTCTGGACATGGCGCAGCGACCGCTTCTTCCACGCGGTGCAATAGCCCGTTATGGCTGCGCTTTCATTCCTGTTTAATTTCGCGGGCCCTGCGTCGCGCTTTGCGGCGGTTTGCGTGGCGCTGACGGCGCTGATTGCGCATGTGTGCCTGCGCGTGCTGGAAGAAATCGCGCCGATGGAGGCGCGCTATGCCTATCCTGCTTTGGCGCTTGTCGTGGCCGTGTTGCTTACCGTTTCGGCGCGCAGGCTGTATGATGCGGGCAAATCCCGCGCTTGGGCGCTGTTCACGCTGATCCCTGTTTGGGGCTTGGCGGCGGGGTTCATCATAGCCCTGTTGCCCCAGCGGCGCGGATTGATCTGGGCCAATAACGGCGGGCGGGCGGCGGGCTTTGTCCTGATTGCGTTCGTTCTTGTGTTGGGGGTACTGCGGGTCTGGTGGGTGCCCTTTGTGGTGGTCAGCGAAAGCATGAAGCCCGCGCTTTTGGTTGGCGATTCTGTGATTGCCAAGGCGGGCGAGCGGGTGGCGCGCGGCGATATCGTGCTGCTGCACCGCGGCGCCGATAGCGCGCAAGACATCAAGCGGGTTATTGCTGTGGCGGGCGACACCGTTGCGCTGCGCGGCGGGCAAGTTTGGCTGAATGGCGCGGCGCTGGTGCAATTGCCGCAGGGCGATTTTGTAGAAGTGATGGGGGTGCAAGGCCCCCTTGGCGCGCGTCCGCGCTGCGAAAACGGATTGGTCGGCAATGGCGCGATCTGCCGCAAATCGCGTCTGCGCGAAGTGCTGCCCAATGGGCGCAGCTATTTTACGTTGAATATTGAAACAGGCGGTGTGGGCGACGAGATGGCCGAATTGACCGTGCCAAAAGGCGCGCTGTTTGTGCTGGGCGATAACCGCGACGCCAGTATGGACAGCCGTTTTGATGTGGGTTTGGGTGGCTTGGGCCTTGTGCGCGCCGAGGCGGTTTTGGGGGTGGCAAAGCGGGTGGTGCTTTCTTCGGACGCACGGTTTATAATCGCGCCATGGACACTGCGGCTGGGCCGCTTTTGGAGTGCGCTAGACTGATGAAGCTTTCGGCAGATCTTTTGGGTTTTGCGCGGCGCATTGGCCATGAATTTGCCCAGCCTGCATTGCTGGTGCGCGCTGTCACCCACGCCTCGCTGTCCAGCCCCACGCGCCCCGATAATGAACGGTTGGAGTTTTTGGGCGACCGCATTTTGGGTCTTGTGATGGCTGAAGCGCTGCTGAAAGCCGATCCGAATGCCAGCGAAGGCCAGCTTGCCCCGCGCTTTAACGCGATGGTGCGCAAAGAAACCAACGCCGATGTCGCCCGCGAAATTGGGCTGGGCGAGGTGCTGAAACTGGGCCGTTCGGAAATGATGTCGGGCGGGCGGCGGCGCGATGCGCTGCTGGGCGATGCGATGGAGGCGGTGATTGCCGCCGTGTATATGGACGCAGGCTTTGATGCCGCGCGCGCACTGGTGCTGCGCCTGTGGGGCGCGCGGATTGGCGCAGTGGCGCAAGACGCGCGCGATGCGAAATCCAGTTTGCAAGAATGGGCGCAGGGGCGCGGCATGGCCACGCCCATCTATACCGAACTTGGCCGTTCAGGCCCCGATCATCAACCCATCTTCACGGTCGAAGTGCGCCTTGAAAACGGCGAGGCCGAACAGGCCGAGGCAGGATCGAAGCGCATCGCCGAACAAATGGCAGCAAAGGCGCTGCTGGCAAGGGTGGAGGGGTAGCAATGAGCAAAGTTGATTCCAACCAGACCAGCGGCACGGAAACGGCCCCGCCCGCGCACCCGCAATCAAAGCCGAGCGCCGAAGAATGGCTGACCGAAAATCGTGCCGCGATTTTGGCCTATAACGCACGGATCAACGAAAATGGACTGCCGCTAGCGCGATTTCGGCAGTTTTGATTGAATCCTTAAGCGGCAATGGACTCGCGGTTAAGTGTTCGCCTTTGGTGGCAAGCGCCCCTTTTGCCGAGCATCCGCCCGCCACAGTAGTTTGCGCGCTTCGGGCGTTTCAAGGTGGCGATATTTGCCGCCCGAAAACTTGGGCCAGTCAATCGCCATCCCTGCCTTGACCATTTCCGCCGACAAATCGCGCCCATCGGGAAGATAGCAGGTTGCCACCTCGCGGGCATAGGTTTGATCGCCATGAAAAACCGCCGTTATTCTGTTGCCCTTGGTCAAATTGACTAAATGCCACTTGGCATTCTTCCCGTAAGGATGGTCCAACTCAGGCGCATCGATGCCCGAAAGGCGGATGCTATAAGTGCCAATGACAATTGTATCGCCATCAACAACGAAGCACGTCCCGCTTAGTTGCGTTGTTAATTCTGTGCCCTCACCCGACGTGGTTGCTTTGTAGGACGGTCTGCGTGTCGAGGCTGGTGCCGGATTTAGAATGGCCCTCATAACTTGTCTGCGCGATGGAATGCCCAAGGCAGAACGAATCATGCGAGAAAGAATTCCCATTTCCTTAAACCCTACACAATTTCGCACAATGCTGGATTGAGCCGATAATCCTGTCAATTCCAAATCACCCAATTTGCAATTGATCTGGAGTTGTAGCGCGTATTGCAGTATGCGGCAGGCTTGTCACCAAGAGGTTCTGATGTCCGATACTCCAAACGCCACCCCCACCCGCGCAGGATTTGTGGCGCTGATTGGCGAGCCGAATGCGGGCAAGTCGACGCTTTTGAACCGTATGGTCGGGGCGAAAGTGTCGATTGTCACCCATAAGGTGCAGACCACGCGCACGCGCATTCGCGGTGTGGCGATGGAGGGGGCAAGCCAGATTGTGTTTGTTGACACGCCTGGCCTGTTTCGCCCGCGCCGCCGTTTGGACAGGGCTATGGTCAAGGCGGCATGGGGCGGGGCGGCGGATGCCGATGTGATTGTGCTGCTGATCGAGGCGCAGCGCGGGCTAACCGAAGGGGTCGGCACCATCATCGAACGGATGCGCGACCAAATCCCCCAAGGTAGGCCCGTGGCGCTGGCCATCAACAAAATTGACCGCGTCAAGGCCGAGGTGTTGCTGGCCCTGACGGAACGCCTGAACGAGGCGTATGGCTTTGTGAAAACCTTTATGATTTCTGCCGAAAAGGGGTACGGCGTGCAGGATTTAAAGGAATGGCTTGCAGCAACGGTGCCTGCGGGCGCGTGGTTTTACCCCGAAGATCAGCTTGCCGATATGCCCATGCGGATGATTGCCGCCGAGATGACGCGCGAAAAGCTGACCCTGCGTTTGCACGAAGAATTGCCCTATCAGTTGACCGTGGAAACCGAGGCGTGGGAAGACAAACCCGATGGCACAACCCGCATTGACCAAGTGGTTTATGTGGCCCGCGATGGGCACAAGGGCATTGTTCTGGGCAATAAGGGCGAGACGATTAAGGCCATCGGCCAATCGGCCCGCGCGGAAATTTCCGAATTTCTGGGGCGCACCGTGCATTTGTTTTTGCAGGTCAAAGTGCGGCCCAATTGGCTGGAAGAGCCCGAACGATTTAAGGAAATGGGGCTGGAGTTTCGCGATGGCGATGCCTAAAGGCGCACATCTACCGACCGCGCGCGCGGCACAGGGCAGACGCTGCGCGGCAGGTATTTTTGCCAAAATGAAAGCCGCATGAGCGGCGCGCGCCTGACGGCAGGGCTGTGGGTTTCGGCCTATTTGAACCGTTTGCGGCTGGCTGGGATGGCCGCCTATGTCATGGCCAAGGGTGACGGCACGGCAGGGGCGGTGGTGGTGAAAGTGGCCACGATGGACGGGGAGGCGCGCCTGTATGAACGCCGCTTTGATCTGGAACAAGACCGCCGTATTTGGAGCATTTTGGCCGAGGGGACCGACGGCGAGATGGATGCGATTCTATCCCGCGCCCGCGCGCGCGACCCCGATCTTTGGGTGATCGAGATTGAAGATCGCGCGGGGCGGCATTTGCTGGATGAGCAGGGGCTGGACTAGCGCGCGCAGCCGCGCAACACTGGCCCTATGGAATGGCAAAGTGAAGGCGCGATATTGTCCATGCGCCCGCATGGCGAAAGCGCCACGATCATCGAAGTTTTGACCGCCCTGCATGGCCGCCATGCAGGCGTGGTGCGCGGCGGTGCCTCGCGCCGTATGGCCGCCCATGTGCAGGCGGGCGCGCAGGTGGCTGTGACATGGCGCGCGCGTTTGGGCGAGCATATGGGGGCCTTTACGCTAGAGCCTGTCCGCGCAAGGGCGGGGATTATGGGCGATCCGCTTGCCTTGGCGGGGCTGAACGCGGTTTGCGCCCTCTTGCGCGTGGCGCTGGCCGAACGTCAGCCTTTGGGGGCGTTTTACGGGCAAACCATGGCCCTGCTGGACGGCATGGAGGCGGGGCGCGATTGGCCGCCAGACTATCTGCGGTGGGAGCGTGATTTGCTGGAAGTTTTGGGGTTTGGTCTGGATCTGACGGCCTGCGCCGTGACGGGCGCGCGCGAGGATTTGGCCTTTGTCAGCCCAAAATCGGGCCGTGCGGTTAGCCGCGCAGGGGCGGGGGAGTGGGCAGACCGCCTGCTGCCCTTGCCTGCGGGCCTGCTGGGGCAGGGGCCTGTGCCGCCTGCGGAACTGGCGCAGGGGCTTGCCCTGACGGGGCATTTTTTGGAACGGGGGCTAGAGGCGGTTTTGAATGGCCGCAATCTGCCCCAAGCGCGCGCGCGGCTGATCGAAAGGTTGGCGCGAATGTCGCAGTCTGGGTCGCAGATAACTTAGACGGGGCGCGCATGGCTTGGCAGGCTGCGGCATGGCGTTAAAGTATCAGTCCCCAGAGTTGCAGCGCGCGGCGGGCCTTAATCCCGCGCCGAAACTTCAGCATTTCGCCATTTTGAACGCTTTGGATGCGCTGGTGCGTGGCACGCTGATTTCGACAATTCCGATTGCGGTCTATGATGCGTTCGGCTCGGCGCAGGTGCTGTCGACCGTTTACTTGATTGCTGGGGTCGTCACCTTGCTGTGGGGGCTTTTGGTGCCGCGCATGACCCATATTTGGCCGCGCCGATGGGTCTATGTCGGCGGCACGGCGCTGTATTTGATGGCGATGGGGCTGTTTATGGCAGGTACGCCCGCCTCTGTTTCGCTGGGCATTTTGGTGATGGGCATGGCGACTGTCACGACCTTTGTGTGCCTGAACGCCTATGTTTTGGATTATGTCCCGCGCGCCGAACTGGGGCGCACGCAAAGCCTGCAAATGGTCTATGCCGCCCTGCCTTGGGCGATTGGCCCGCTGAGCGGGGTATGGATGCGCCACGTCTGGGACCCGCTGCCGTTTCTTGTGGGGGCGAGTCTTGCGGCATTGCAGATGGGGATTTTTCTGTATCTGCGGCTGGGCAATGGGCGGCAGATTGCCCGCGCGGTGGGGCCAGCTGCCAACCCGCTGGCCTATTTGGGGCGGTTTTTCGCCCAGCCGCGCCTGATTGCAGGTTGGCTGTTTGCGGTGATCCGCAGCTGCGGCTGGTGGGTTTACGTGGTGTATCTGCCTGTTTTTTGTATCGAACAGGGTTTGGGCGATAAACTGGGCGGCGCGCTGTTGTCGGTTTCCAATGCTGCGCTGCTGATCTCGCCCTTTATGGCGGCATGGGTGCGGCGCAGATCGGTGCGCGTCAGCCTGCGCGCGGCCCAAGCCTATACGGCGGCTTTCTTTGTGCTGGCCACCGTCACCGCGCCTTGGCCATTGGTTGCGGCGGGGTGTTTGTTCTTGGCCTCGTTCGGGCTGGTGCTGCTGGATGTGGTGGGGGGGTTGCCGTTTATGATGTCGGTCAAACCATCCGAGCGGGCAGAAATGGCCGCTGTCTATTCCAGCTTTCGCGATGTGTCGGGAATTGCCACGCCAGCCGTGGCTTGGGCGGTGTTGTGGGTGGCGCCGCTGGCGTGGATTTTTGCGGCGGCGGGGCTGGGGTTTGCGGCATCTTACGCAGTGGCGGCCAAGGTGCATCCGCGTCTGGGGGCTGATCGCCCTTCGCATGGCGGGGTGGTGCGTTAGACGCGCCCGTTGGCCACCAGCCATTCAGCACTGGCGCGCAAAGCCCCTTCGGGCGAGATAAAGCGCATATCCAATTCTTTGCGCGCCCGCGCGTTGGACACATGATGCGCCTGCCCAAGGCTGGGCAGAATGGCGCGGATATCAGGGTCGAACATGGCCAAAAGCCGCAGCACATATTTGGGGGCAACGCGCCGCGCTATTTTGCGGGCGGGATAGGCTGCTTTTAGCACGCGCGCCATATCGGGCATCGACATGACACCCGCCGTGCAAGGTATGCGGCGACCCGCCGTTTCGGGGCGTTCTAGTGCGCGCAGATGCGCCTCGGCCACATCGCGCACATCAACGCAGGTAAAGGAAATCATTGGCAGCATCGGATCGCGCCCGCGCAGCAGGCGGGCTACGATCGAGATCGAACTGCCATAATGCCCATCAAGCGGCGGGCCAATCACAAGGCCTGGGTTGATCGTGGTCAAAGCCATGCCTTGAGGAATCGAAAAATCCCACGCCGCGCGTTCGGCCATGGTTTTGCTTTTGGCATAGGCGGTGGTGCCTGGGGCGTCCAAATTGCACCAATCGGTTTCGTCCTGCATCCCGCGTTTGAACGTGTCGATGATGGCCACCACAGATGACGTGAGGATGACGCGGCGCACCCCTGCTGCGCCAGCCGCCGCAATTGCGCGCTGGGTCCCCTCGACTGCGGGGCGGATCAGATCGTTTTCATCTTTGGGGGTGGCAATGGGAAAGGGTGATGCGCTGTGAATAAGGGCCGTTGCGCCCTCCATCGCGCGGGCCCAATTGTCATCACGCGTCAGGTCAAGCTGCACAAAAGACAAACGATCAAGCGCGCTGCCATCTAGATGCGGGGCAAGGGCTGCGCGCACTTCGCCAGCGCGCGACAGATCGCGCAAGCTGCCGCGCACGCTGTGCCCTGCTGCCAGAACCTTTAGCGCGATATGCTTGGCAATAAAGCCTGAAATGCCTGTCAGAACAACGGTCTGGCCCATCGTGTCCCCTTCCTTACTCGCCTTATAAGTAAGAAAGGGCGAAATGGGAAGTCAGTCCAAAAGACGGCGCGCGATCACTTGGGCCTGAATTTCTGCCGCGCCTTCAAAGATGTTCAAAATGCGGGCATCGCACAGGATGCGCGAAATTTTATATTCCAGCGCAAAGCCATTGCCGCCGTGGATTTGCAGTGCGTTGTCCGCCGCCGCCCAAGCCACCCGCGCGCCCAGCAGTTTGGCCATACCTGCCTCTAGATCGCAGCGTTTGCCTGCATCTTTTTGGCGGGCCGAAAAATAGGTCAACTGGCGGGTGATCATAATTTCTACCGCCATCATCGCCAATTTGCTGGCCACGCGCGGGAAATGCACCAAAGACTTGCCAAATTGTTTGCGCGATTGGGCATAGTCCAGCGCCACTTCCAGCGCCGATTGCGCCACGCCCACGGCGCGGGCGGCGGTTTGAATGCGTGCAGATTCAAATGTTTGCATAAGCTGCTTAAAGCCCTGCCCTTCGACCCCGCCCAGAAGGTTTTCGCGTTTGACGGCAAACCCATCAAAGGCCAATTCGTATTCTTTCATGCCGCGATAGCCCAGCACCTCAATCTCG
>JAIXVS010000343.1 GCA_027482795.1 Rhodobacter sp. | reverse complement strand
GCCCGATCTGCCCGATTTCACCATTCCCTTCGGCAAGGCCCGCATTTGGCGCGAAGGTACCGATGCCACAATTGTCTCCTTCGGTATTGGGATGCGCTACGCGCTGGAAGCGGCTGATCTTTTGGCCAAAGACGGGATTTCTGTTGAAGTGATCGACCTGCGCACCCTGCGCCCGCTCGATTACGACACGGTTCTGGCATCGATCCAGAAGACCAACCGCTGCGTTTGCGTCGAAGAAGGCTTCCCCGTGGCATCGATGTCAGACCATCTGGCATCCACCATCATGCAGCGCGCCTTTGATTATCTGGACGCGCCTGTCATCACCTGCACGGGCAAAGATGTGCCCATGCCCTATGCCGCCAATTTGGAAAAACTGGCACTGGTGACGACCGCCGAAGTGGTCGCGGCCGTTAAATCTGTCTGCTATCGGTAAGGGAAAAGACATGGCAATCAATATCTTAATGCCCGCCCTTTCCCCCACGATGGAGGAAGGCACCCTAGCAAAGTGGCTGGTCAAAGAGGGCGATACAGTCAAATCTGGCCAAGTCATTGCCGAGATTGAAACCGACAAAGCCACGATGGAATTCGAGGCGGTGGACGAAGGCCGCATTGGCAAAATCTTGGTTCCGGCTGGCACGGCAGGGGTCAAGGTGAATGTGGCCATTGCGGTTTTGGTCGAAGATGGCGAAGATTTGGGCGCAAGCCCTGCGGCGGCGAAACCCGCCGCCGCTGCTCCCGCACCTGCTGCCGTGGTAACCGCTGCTACCCCTGCCCCCGCCGCGCCAAAGGTTGCAGGCGCGCGGGTATTCGCATCCCCCCTTGCCCGCCGTATTGCGGCGGAAAAGGGTTTGGATTTGACCAAGGTCGCAGGGTCTGGCCCGCATGGCCGCATCATCCGCGCCGATGTCGAAGGGCAAACGGCACTTGCCGCGCCAAAAGCTGCCTCTGCGGCCCCTGCACCTGTGGCCGCAGCGCCAGCGCAAGGCATGTCTACTGACACGGTTCTGAAAATGTATCAGGGCCGCGCCTTTACCGAAGTGCCGCTGGACGGGATGCGCCGCACCATTGCCGCGCGCCTGACCGAGGCTAAGCAAACCATCCCGCATTTCTATCTGCGCCGTTCGGTGCGGCTGGACGCGCTGATGGCCTTTCGCGAACAACTGAACAAAGGTTTAGAAACGCGCGGCGTCAAGCTTTCGGTCAATGATTTCATCATCAAAGCCTGCGCCATGGCGCTGCAATCTGTGCCAGATGCCAATGCTGTTTGGGCAGGCGACCGCGTTTTGCGCCTGAAACCATCGGATGTAGCTGTTGCTGTGGCGATTGAGGGCGGATTGTTTACACCCGTTCTGAAAGACGCCGATGCCAAGTCGTTGTCTGCCCTATCGGTGGAAATGAAAGACCTTGCCGCGCGCGCCAAAACCCGCAAACTTGCCCCCCATGAATACCAAGGTGGCAGCTTTGCGATTTCCAACCTTGGCATGATGGGGATCGAGAATTTCGATGCTGTCATCAACCCGCCCCAAGCCGCGATTTTGGCCGTGGGTGCGGGCATCAAGCAGCCCGTGGTGCTGGCAGATGGCAGCCTTGGCGTGGCAACTGTCATGTCGATGACCCTATCGGTCGATCACCGTGTCATTGATGGGGCTTTGGGCGCAACGCTGCTGGCCGCGATCTGCGCCAATTTGGAAAACCCGCTGGCGATGCTGGCGTAAAGAAGGGGGGCTGACTGCCCCCCACGCTGCGCTCCCCCCGTGGATATTTGGAGAGCGAGGAAGCTAAAAGCGTTCTGCCTGCTTCCTTGCTTTGAAAATATCCTCTGGGGATGAGGAGCGCAGCGACCCCAAAAAGCAAAGAATGGGGGGGCGAAGCGCCCCTTGGCCCCGCCAGCCCTAAATCTCGCCCTTGACCAGTTGATCCATCGTGACTGATGGCTGATCACATCCCGCCTCGCCCACAATGCGCGCAGGCACGCCCGCGACGGTTTTGCAGGGCGGCACATCGGCCAGCACCACAGAACCCGCCGCAATGCGCGAGCAGTGGCCAATGGTGATATTGCCCAATATCGCGGCCCCTGCCCCAATCAGCACGCCATCGCCGATTTTAGGGTGGCGGTCGCCGTCTTCTTTGCCCGTGCCGCCAAGGGTGACGGAATGCAGCATCGACACATTGTCGCCAACAACAGCCGTCTCCCCCACCACGATGGAATGGGCATGGTCGATCATGATGCCGCGGCCAATGGTTGCTGCGGGGTGAATATCCACCCCGAACACTTCGGACACGCGCATTTGCACAAAATAGGCCATATCGCGCCGCCCTTGCCGCCACAGCCAATGGCCCACGCGGTAGGCTTGCACCGCCTGATAGCCCTTGAAAAACAGCATTGGCTGAATGAAGCGCAGGCAGGCAGGGTCGCGGTCGAACACCGCCGTTAGGTCAGCGCGGGCGGCTGCGCCAAGGTCTGGATCGGCATCATAGGCCTCGTCCGCTATCTCGCGCAGGATCTGCTCGCTCATCTCGCCGCTGGCGAGTTTGAGCGAAAAGCGGTAGGCCAGCGCGCGCTCCATCGATGCGTGGTGCAGCAAGCTGGAATGGACAAGCCCGCCCAGCAAGGGTTCGGATAGCACCATATCTGCCGCTTCTCTGCGCACGCGGTCCCAAACGGGGTCGATGCTGGCGAGTTTGGTTTTGGAATTGGCCATGGTTTTGCCCCCGATTGAATGGAGTCATCTTAGCACATGGGGCGCGTGCGCGGCAAGACTTCGGGCCAAGAGGGCCGCCGCCAATATGGCTAGCGCATCCAGAATGCGCGCATCGGCCAGATCAAAGCCGATTTGCGGCGCGGGAAGTTGCCCCCGCGCCCGCGCCTCTAGCGTGCCGATGCCCCATTTGGTATGGGCACGGCCATAGCGTTTCATATAGCGATGCGCAGCATCGGCCTGCGCGATCAGGGCTTGCGCCAAGGCCGCGCGCTGCGGCGCATCGGCGGTGGCCAGCAGTTGCACTGCGGCCACCACATCGCCGATCAGAACGCGGCGCATGGGTTAGACCGTGATCGAAATGCTGCGCAGGGGCCCCAGCCCATAGGCATCTGACTGCTGCGCCACAGACAGGGTCAGAGCGCCCGCCGCGCCATCGGCAGCGCGCATGGCAGCGGTATATGTGAAACTGGGGGCAGACAGGGCCACTTCGCGCAGCAGATTTGCGCCGTTTGAGATGCGCAGAACATAGGCTTCGCGCGCCTCGCCCAACGGCACCTCGATCGATTGCCAGCTGTCGCCATCGATCCGCGTGCGGCGCAGCCATGTTATGGCCAGATCACCGCCTTGCAGTTTGGCCCGCAAGTGGGCTACGGGATAGGGCCGCAAGCCCGCACCCGCAAAGGCTGCTTGTTGATGCACCACTTCGGGCGCGTCATAGCCCGCGCTCAGCCGCCCAATGCGGTAATTGCGCAGCAGTCCGCGCGCCGAGGCTGGCAAGGGAATTTGCCGTACCGCCGAATTGACAAGCACGAATTGCGCGCCAACAGGCCAGATGGGGGACATCAGCCCATCACTGCCCGCTTGGCCGCGCAGGCGCAGGGACAGATCGTAAGTGTTGGGGCCAACCAGCACAGCGTTGGCAAATTGCATCAGCTCCCACCCATCGGCGGTGCCATTGCCAATCAAACACAGGTTCTGGCCTGCCAGCACCTCGTCCATGCTGCGCGATTGCAGCGCGCCGCCTGCCAGCACAACGCGCAGCGCAGGGCCGCGATCCCAGACCCCTGTTTGCGCGGCGGCTAGTTCTGTTTGCGTCTCGCCAAACACCGCTGCCTCGGCCAAGGTC
>JAIXVS010000121.1 GCA_027482795.1 Rhodobacter sp. | reverse complement strand
TGGATGGTTTGGATTTGGCGACGCAGATGATCCTTGATCTGTGCGGGGGCGAGGCCAGCGATATTGCACAAGACGGCGCGGCGATGGATACCGCCCGCGCTTACCGTCTTGATCCTGCCCGCGTCAATTCGCTGGTGGGTATGGATATCCCCGCCGAGGTGCAGCGCAAAACGCTGATTGATTTGGGCTTTACCCTGAACGGCGATATGGCCAGCCCGCCATCGTGGCGGCCCGATGTGCTGGGCGAGGCGGATTTGGTGGAAGAGGTTGCGCGCATTGCCAGCCTGACCAAACTGCAAGGCAAACCGCTGCCCCGCGCGCAAACTGGCGTGCCAAAGCCCATTCTAACCCCGCTGCAAATTCGCGAGCGGATGGCGCGGCGCACCATTGCGGCGCTGGGCTATAACGAATGCGTCACCTATAGTTTCATTGACGAGCCTGCGGCAGCGATGTTTGGCGGCGGGGCCGATGCCACGCGCGTGGACAACCCGATTTCATCGGAAATGACGCATCTGCGCCCCGATCTGCTGCCGGGGCTGCTGCGCGCCGCCGCCCGCAACCAAGCGCGCGGTTTTGCCGATTTGGCCCTGTTCGAGGTGGGCCCTGCCTTTACGGGCGGCGAGCCGGGGGATCAGCATCTTCAGGCCACGGGGTTGCTTATCGGCGCGAGCGCCCCACGCGATGCCTTTGCCAGCCGCCGCGCTGTGGATACGTTTGATGCCAAGGCTGATGTCGAGGCGGTTTTGGCGGCGCTGGGCGCGCCTGCACGTGTGCAGATTTCGCGCAAACTGGCCCCATGGTGGCACCCTGGGCGCGCGGGCGCAATCGGCCTTGGCCCCACCCAAATCGCCACATTTGGCGAGGTGCATCCGCGCGTTTTGGCGGAAATGGGCGTGAAAGGCCCTGCTGTGGCCTTTACAGTGCTGATCGCCAATGTACCATTGCCCAAGGTGAAAACCGCCACCAAACCCGCGCTGGCTCTGTCAGACTTGCAGGCGGTGGAGCGCGATTTCGCCTTTGTGGTCGATGCGCAGGTCGAGGCGCTGGTGGCCGTGAACGCCGCAATCGGCGCGGATAAAGACCTGATCGAAACGGTTCGCCTGTTCGACCAATTCACGGGCGAGCGGGCCGAAGCCCAGATGGGCGCAGGGAAAAAGTCGATTGCGCTGGCGGTGCGGTTGCAGCCGAAAGACAAAACCTTGACCGATGCCGATATCGAAGCGGTATCCGCCAAGGTGATTGAAAAGGTGACAAAGGCAACAGGCGGCAGCCTGCGCGCCTAAAGGAAAGGGGGGCTATTTGCCCCCCAATTTCGCCCTAAGCTTGGCCCAAAGCCCTTTTGCACCCGTGGCCGCATCTTCGGCGCGGTTTTCAACCCCGTCCCATGTTTCTTGCACTTCGGCGATGATGGGTTCCACCCGCCGCGCCACGAATTGTTGCCATTTTCTGCGCAGGTACAGGGCTAGCGCGGCGATGATCACCAAAAGCCCGATGTTGAAATAGGGGACGATAAACACATCAGGCCCTGCAACCTCGCGGATGCTGACGGCGTTGGGGAAAATCGACAGCAATTCGCTGCGCCACCCGTAATGCCTGACCGCCATCCACTTGGGGGCCGTGGCGACGGATTTGGCGTCATCGGCCTGTGTCTGTAGGCTGGCAGTATCAAACTTGAAATAAAACGGCCAGCCCCAACCCGTATCTTGGTTGCGGTACACCATTGGATTGCCGTTTGGCAGGATCGCTTGGATGAACTGCACATCGCGCGTGGTGGCCGTGGTGGAATCGCCAGAATCGTTCCAGAAAATCCGCGTCCAGCCTTCAAAATCTTGGCGTTCTTGATAGGTGCCCACGACGCGCACAATGTCATGCTGCGGCAAGGTATAGTGCAAAAACCCCAGCGCAATCAGCGCGATAAGGCCGCGCACAGTCCATTTGATGATGTTTAGCATAGCGCGCTCCTTGGGGTTTGACTGCCATCTATATTGGGCATTGCGCCTGCCCCTACAAGGGGCGGGTTAGACGGGAATATTATCGATCAGCCGCACCCCATCCAGCCAGGCGGCGGCCAAAAGGCGGGCGGTCGACGTGGGGGCGGTCAGGGGTTCCAAGCTGTCTGCATCGCGCAGGTCGATATAATCGATGCTGTCAAAGCCTGCGGCCAGAACGGTGGCGGCGCAGGTCTTTAGTGCGCCCGTTTTGCCTGCGCGCAGATCGCTGGCGGCGCGGGTCATGGCCGCATAAAGCGCGGGGGCAATGGCGCGGGCGCGCGGCGATAGGCGCGTGTTGCGCGATGACATGGCAAGGCCGTCGCCCTCGCGCAGCGTCTCGCAGCCGATCACGGTAATAGGCAGGTTCAGATCGGCCACCATGCGCCTAACCACTTGTAATTGCTGCCAGTCCTTTTGCCCAAAATAGGCGCGGTCGGCGCGGGACATCCCAAAAAGTTTGGCCACAACGGTTGCCACCCCATCGAAATGACCAGGGCGGGAGGCACCTTCCAGCGGGCCAGCCACGCCCGCAACTGAAACGGTGGTTGCAAAGCCAAGCGGATAGACTTCTTCGGGGGGCGGGGCGAACAGCACATCCACGCCCGCCTGCTGCAACAGCGCCAAATCCGCCGGTTCGGTGCGGGGGTATTTGGCCAGATCGGTGGGGTTGTTAAACTGTTTGGGATTGACGAAAATCGTTGCAATCACCCGCGCGCAATCGGCCTGCGCCGCCCGCACCAAGGACAGGTGCCCCGCGTGCAGCGCGCCCATCGTTGGGACAAGCCCCACGGTGTCACCTGCGCCATGCCAGCGGGCAACACTTGCGCGCAGGTCGGATACTTTGCGCACTATTTCAGTCACTTAGGTGCCTTTGGCGCAGCATCGGCAAAGCCATGTTCGGCGGCGGGAAAGGCGCGCGCGCGCACGTCTGCGGCATATTGGGCAATTGCCGCGTCGGCCAAATTGCCCAAATCGGCATAGCGTTTGACGAATTTTGGGCGAAAGTCGGTGAACATGCCCAGCATGTCATCCACCACCAAAACCTGCCCGTCACACTCTACCCCTGCGCCAATGCCGATGGTGGGAATATCCAGCGTTTTGGTGATGCGGGCGGTCAGGCCAACGGGCACTTTTTCCAGCACAACGGCAAAGGCACCTGCGGCCTGCACGGCCAAAGCATCGGCCATCACGCGGTCAGCCTCGCCATCGCGGCCCACCACTTTGTAGCCGCCCAGCGTGTTGACGGCCTGCGGGGTTAGGCCAATATGCGCCATCACGGGCACACCGCGTGCGGTTAAAAATGCAATGGTATCAGCCATATGCGCGCCGCCTTCCAGCTTAACCGCAGGCGCGCCCGTTTCCGCCATCAGCCGTGCGGCGTTGCGATAGGCCTGCTGCGGGCCCTCCTCGTAACTGCCAAAGGGCATGTCGATGACAGCCATCGCGCGGGTCAGGCCGCGCAGCACGGCGCGGCCGTGCAAGATCATCATCTCCAGCGTTACGCCCAGCGTAGAGGGCATTCCGTGCAGCACCATACCCACCGAATCGCCCACCAAAGCGATGTCGCAATGCCCGTCCACCAGCCGTGCCATGGGGGTGGTATAGGCGGTTAGCACAACCAAAGGCTGGGTGCCTTTGCGGGCGCGAATATCGGGGGGCAAGACGGGCCTTGCGGGGGAATTTGCGCTCATCATCGGGCCTATGATTGGGCTAGTTTGCGTCGTGCCTAACATATGGGCAGGGTCTGCGCCACTGCGAAACAGGGGGTGCGGGAAACGCCAACAAACATTGAAAAAATCGCGTATTTTATGCGTATGTTTTGCGTATTTTAGGCGTATTGCATCCGTCCCTACACGCGTATGCCAAGCGGGGGCGCATTAATGGGGGTCTTGACGGGGCGCATGTCGCGCGGGTTGATAGGGTGTTTCCCGCCCCTTAACAAAACGGATGCCTGCTTTGCAAAAACTTGATATGTCCGCAGCCACCCCCGAAATCAGCCGCCCCGATGCGGGCCGCGTTGCATCGGGTGATCCTGTTCACAGCACATGGAACCTGTTTGAAAAGGACGGGCTGTATTGCGGCATCTGGCAATCAACCATCGGCGCGTGGCGGGTGCGCTATGACGAATGGGAATATGTGAACATTCTGTCGGGCCATTCGGTGCTGCACGGCGCGGATGGCAGTAAGGTGCATCTGCGCGCGGGGGATCGATATATCATCCCGCCGGGGTTTGAGGGGGTTTGGGAAGTGGTGGAGACCACGACCAAAGATTACGTCATCCAGACCTTTGCCTGAAATGTAAAACGCGCGCGGGGGGTGCGCGCGTTTTGGGTAGATTTCCGAAAACGGTTAGCGGCTTGTATCGCCAGAATTTTGGCCCAGTTCCGAAATTGCGGGGGTGAAGGTAAATTCCACCTCTTCCTCGATCAGTTCAGGTTCGGGCAGGGGCGGGCATAGCGCCTCGTCTATATTCTGGGCCCTGCATTCGCGCAGCCGCTTACGATCTGCGCGTTCGCGTTCTTTGGCGGCTTTTTCTGCGGCTTTGGCCAGATCTTCGGCGGCCTGCGCCTCGGCCAAAGCTTTGGCGGCGGCGGCTTCGGCCACGGCTTCGGCGTTTTCGGCGGTGTTGGGCACGGCAAAGCCAGCGACATCATCCATATAGGGGCCTTCGGCCTTGATGCTTTCGGCCAAGGTGCGCACTTTGACTTGGGTGCCAGGTTCGATCTGTTCATACAGATGGATCACGTCTTGGTTGAACAGACGGATACAGCCTGCCGACGTGGCGCGGCCAATGCTTTCGTTTTGAATCGTGCCGTGAATGCGGAAATAGGTATCTTTGCCGCCGCGATACAAATACAGCGCGCGCGATCCCAGCGGGTTATCTGCCCCGCCAGGGCGACCGTTTGCATATTTGGCGTACAGGTCAGGGCGCGTGCGCAGCATATTGGCGGTGGGCTGCCACGAGGGCCATTCCGCCTTGCGGCCAATCACGCCCGTGCCTGTAAAGGAAAGCCCTTCGCGACCAACGGCGATGGAATAACGCATGGCGCGACCGCCTTCCTGAACGTGATATAGTTTGCGCGCATAGATATCGACCACAATGCTGCCCACAGGCTCGTCACCTGCAAAGTCAACTTCGGTGCGGCGCTGGGCGGGGGTCAAAAGGGTTGGGTCAACGGGTTCAATATAAAAACCGCCGTCTTCCATGCCGCCATAGCCCGCAACTGGCCCTGTGGGCGCATCTTCGGTTGTGGGCGTGCCGCCACCGCAAGCGGCCAAAACGGTTAGGGCAAGAATGCCAAACAGGCGGGGGGCAGTTAGGATCACGGTTTGAACCTTAATTTGAGACTTCGCGAGTACCAAAGGGGAATCGCGCAGCAAAGGTCAAGGGCGCGGGGCGAATCCTCACATTATTTTGTGCGGTGGTGGCAGATAAATGCCGCTGGGTGATTGCGTGCGGGCTGTGGGTTGCTATGCAAGGCCTATGGCTTTGACCCTGACCCAGTTTTTTGATGTGCCTCATGCGGGGTTTGACACCCTGATTGATGTGCGCGCGCCTGCCGAATATGCCGAAGATCATATTCCCAGTGCGATCAACCTGCCTGTGCTGTCGGACGAGGAACGCGCCCGCGTAGGGACGATGTATAAGCAAGTCAGCCCCTTTGACGCGCGCAAATTGGGTGCGGCGCTGGTGGCGGCCAATGCGGCGCGCCATTTGCAAGGGCCGCTGGCGGGTATGCTGGGCGGGTGGAAACCCTTGGTCTATTGCTGGCGCGGCGGGCAAAGGTCTGGATCCTTTGCGATGATCTTGGGGCAGATCGGCTGGCGGGTAGAAACGATTGCGGGCGGGTATAAGGCGTGGCGCGGGCGCGTGGTTCAGGCGCTGTATGAGATGCCGTTCCCCCTGCGCGCCGTGGTTTTGGATGGAAATACGGGCGCAGGAAAAACCGCGCTGCTGCCACTGCTGGCTGCGCGCGGTGTGCAGGTGCTGGATTTAGAGGGGCTGGCGCGGCATCGCGGATCACTGTTTGGCGCGGTGGGGCCGCAGCCTGCCCAAAAGGCGTTTGAAACGGCGCTGGCCTATGCCATTGCGGGACTAGACCCGCTGCGGCCTGTGGTGATTGAGGCGGAAAGTTCCAAGATTGGCAATTGCCGCCTGCCCGCCAGCATTTGGAAGGCGATGCAGGCGGCCCCGCGTGTGTTTATCGAGGCACCTGCCCCCGCGCGCGCGGCGCATTTGATTGCGGCCTATCCTGATATGATCGCCGATTCCGCCCGACTGATGGGCATTATCGAAATGCTGCGCGCGGCGCATCCTGCCGATCAAATCGCGCAATGGCAGGCGCAGGCGGCGGCGGGGCAGTATATGGACTTGGCCACGGGGCTGATGCAGGCGCATTATGACCCGCGCTATGCTAAGCACCGCGCGCGGCAGGATAAGGTTGTGCAAGTTTTGCGGGCTGACCGTTTGGACGTTGCAGGGCTGGACGCGCTGGCAGGGCAAATCGCGGCGGCACTGGCGGCGATTAGACCAGTGTGATGCGCGCAGCCCCTGCGGTGATACGCCCGATGATCGCGGCCTGATCGCCGCCAGCGCGCAGTTTGGTCAGCAGATCATCCGCGCTGTCCATCGGCACGGCGGCCAGCAATCCGCCAGCGGTTTGCGGATCGTGCAGCAGGGTTTCCAATGCGCCTGTTGCCCCATCCACCCGGCCCGCATGGGCGGCGATGTTGGTGGGAAGCAAGCTGCTGCCATAGCCCGCCTGTGCCAATTCGCGTGCGCCCAGCATCAGGGGAATGGCGGCGGCGGTCAGTTCGGCCCCAATCTTGCCGCCTTCCAGCATTTCCAAAAGATGCCCTGCAAGGCCAAAGCCTGTGACATCGGTCATGGCATGGGCATGGGGGGCAAGAATGGCCGATGCCGCGCCTTGGCCGCGCTGCATATGGGTGAGGGCGGCGGCCACAGCCTCGCCCAGAATGATCGTGTCCAAGCCCGCAAGCGCCATTTCGGCGGCCATGATAATGCCTGAGCCTAGGGGTTTGGTGAGGATCAGGGCATCGCCAACCTGTGCGCCTGTGGTCATGATCGGGGTTTTGGAAAGGCCCGTCACGGTAAAGCCTATGGTCAGCTCTGCGCCGCTCGCGCTGTGCCCGCCCACCAGATCGGCCCCTGCGGCGGTGATGACTTCGGCGGCTGCCCCCATCACCTCGGCCAGCATTTGCGCCGATTTGGGGTCGGACGCGGGGGGTAGGGTGATTTGGGCCAGAACGGCCTGCGCGGCGGCCCCCATGGCCCAGACATCGCCTAAGGCATGGATTGCGGCAATGCGCGCCATTTGGCCTGCGTCAAAGCAAAAGCTGCGCAGATGGTCGGTGGTGATGACCTGAACGCCTTCCCCATGCTGCAACACGGCGGCATCGTCGCCGCGCGCGGACAGAACATCGGTGCGGCGGGGGGCGGGCAGGGCGCGCAGGCCAAGGGTTAGCGCATCCGCCCCCAGTTTTGCGCCGCAGCCCCCGCACAGAGGGGCCTCGCCCATGGCGGTGGCCAGCCCTGCCACGGCGGGCTGGGGAACCCCCGCGCGCGGCATGGCGGGGTAATCGGCAAATTTGGCCATGAAATCGCGGTCAATCTTATCTTTGATGCGCCACAGCCACGCGCCGCGCAGGGGCAGGCCCCATTTATCGGCCACCGCGCGCTGGCCGCCCAGCGAGATAAGCTTCAGATAATCTTTCTGCGGGGCAAATCTGCGCAAGGGCTGGCCCAGCAGGCTGACGCGCAGGTTATGGGCCAAAATGGGGGCGGCGCGCACGGCGTAAACCCCTGCCTTGGCGCGGGGGGCAAAGGCCAAATGCGCGCAATCGCCTGCTGCGAAGACGGCAGGATCGCTGCTGCGCAGGGTGGGGGTGACGGTGATATGCCCATCGACCAGATCAAGCCCCGTTTGCGAAAGCCAGCTTTGGCCGCGCGTTCCAGCCACGGCAAGGGTGAAGTCAGACGGCAGGATGCGGCCATCGGTAAGGGTGACGCTATCCGCGGCAATTTCGGCAGGCTCGGCCCCTGTCAGCAGGGTGATGCCTGCGGCGCGCAGCTGATCCAGCAGCATCGCACGGGCCATGTCGCCCACCCCGTTCAGCGCGCGGGCGTGGCGCTGCACCAGCGTGATTTGCGGCGCGCGGCCCATGGCGCGCAGGCGGTGCTGGGACGCCAGCGCAAGTTCCACGCCGCCCACGCCTGCCCCAATCAGCACCAAATGGGGGGCGGGAATATCGCGGGCCAAAAACGCCTGCCATGCGCGGGCGTAATCCCCCAACGGTTTGGCGGCGTGGCCAAATTGGGCAAAGCCCGCAACATTGGGCAAATCGGACGAGATGCCAATATCAATGCTGCACAGATCATAGGGAATGGTGCGCCCCGATTGCAGCAAGACATGGCGCGCGCCGCGATCAAGGCCCACGGCACTGTCCAAGATCAGCCGCGCGCCAGCATGGCGGGCAAGGCGGAACAGATCAATCATCATTTCGGCGCGGGTGTAATGGCCTGCGATGTAGCCTGGCAGCATCCCCGTGTAAGGGGCGGCAGGGTTTGGGTTGATGATGGTCAGGCGCACGCCTGCCTGCGGCTGCATCGCCCACATGCGGGCGACCAGCGCATGGGTGTGCCCGCCGCCGACCAGAACGATATCTTTCACAATAGGATAGGTGGTTTGCATAGCGCCCTCTTTCCCTGCCCATTTACGCCCAACTGCGGGCAAGGGCCATGGCGCATATGCCGCAGATTGCCCCAATTGGTCGTGCTTGGGGCTGACATTGGCGTGATTTGCCCCTATCGCTGGCGCGACTGGCGGCGATCAAAGGGCAGGGCGGGGCATATGGCCTATTTTCTGGGCGTGGATACGGGCGGCACCTATACCGATGCGGTGATTTTGGACGAGGCGGCAGATAAGGTTATTGGCGCGGCAAAATCGCTGACCACCCGCGCCGATTTGGCGCTGGGCGTGGGCGGGGCGGTGGACGCCGCGCTGGCGCAATCGGGCATCGCGGCGGGCGATGTCGCGCTGGTATCGCTGTCAACCACGCTGGCGACCAATGCTTTGGTCGAAGGCCAAGGCGGGCGCGTTGCGCTGATTTTTGTGGGCTTTGACGCAGATGATCTGGGGCGCGGCGGCTTGACCGAGGCGCTGAAGGGTGACCCTGTTATTACCCTTGCGGGCGGGCATAACCATGCGGGGGGCGAGGCGGCTGCGCTGGATATAGAGGCTGCCATGCCGCAGATCCGCGCGCTGGGCGATCAGGTGATGGGCTTTGCCGTGGCGGCAAAATTTGCCACCCGCAACCCTGCGCATGAGATTGCCCTGCGCAACGCGATCCGCGCGGCAACGGGGCGGCCTGTGACGTGCAGCCATGAACTTTCGGCAGATTTGAACGGGCCCAAGCGGGCGCTGACGGCGGTGCTGAATGCGCGGCTGATTGGCATGATTGACCGCCTGATTTCCGCCTGCGAGCGTCATCTTGCCAGCATCGGCATAACTGCCCCCCTGATGGTGGTGCGCGGCGATGGCGCGCTGATTTCTGCCGCCATGGTGCGCGAGCGGCCCATTGAAACCATTCTGTCTGGCCCTGCGGCCAGTATTGTGGGCGCGCGCTGGCTGACGGGGGCGCAGAACGCGCTGGTGTCTGATATTGGCGGGACGACCACCGATGTGGCGCTGCTGAAAGATGGCCTGCCAGAGATTGACCCGATGGGCGCGCGGGTGGGCGGATTTCGCACCATGGTCGAGGCGGTTGCCATGCGGACCACGGGCCTTGGCGGCGATAGCGAAGTGCATCTGATTACTGAAGGTCTGACAGGCGGCCTGCGCCTTGGCCCGCGCCGATTGATCCCCGTTTCGTTGCTGGCCAGCACCCATGCCGACATGGTGCACAGTGCGCTGGATCGCGCCCTGTCTACCGATACGGCGGGCGAATTTGACGGGCGGTTTGTGGTACCGATGGGCATTGCAGGTGGGGGGGGCGAAGCGGCAGCCATTGCGGGGCTAACCGCGCGTGAGGCTGGGCTGCTGGCGCGCATCACCGCGCCCATGCCCATGGCGGCCTGCCTGAATTCGCGGCTGGAAGTGGCGGCGCTGACATCGCTGGTGGCGCGCGGTTTGGTGATGATTGCGGGGGTGACCCCTTCGGATGCCAGCCATGTTTTGGGCAGGCAGTCGGGCTGGGACGGGGGGGCCGCGCAAAAGGTGGTGACCTTGCTGGCGCGGCGGCGCAATGGGGCGGGCGAGAGGTTTGCCAGCGGGGCAGAACCACTGGCGCAAAGCATCATCGACCAGTTGACCCAGCAAACCGCCGATTGTCTGCTAGAGGCTGCCTTTGCCGAAGACCCTGCCTTTGCGGGGCATGACGGCGCGGGCCTTGCACGCCATGCGCTGACCCGCGCGGGATTGGCCCAGCACAAGGGCGTGGTGCAAATTGCCCTGCGCCTTGGCGTGCCGGTGATTGGCCTTGGCGCATCTGCCCCCAGCTATTACGGCGCGGTGGGGCAGGCGCTGGGCTGCGAGATGATTTTGCCCCAGCACGCAGGTGTTGCCAACGCCATTGGCGCGGTGGTGGGGCAAATTTCGCAGCGCGCCAGCGCCACTGTGACTAGCCCATCGGAAGGGCGCTATACCGTGCATCTGGCCGAGGGATTGCAGCATTTCAACAGCAAAGATGTGGCCCTTGCTGCGGTAGAGGCCGCTTTGACGGCAGAGGCATCGGGCCGTGCGCAGGCCGCAGGCGCTGCCGATCTGCGCATTTCCGTCACCCATGACATTCGTGAAGCATCGGTCGAAGGGCGCACGATGTTTGTCGAAGCGCGCATATCGGTCACAGCATCGGGCCGCCCGCGCGTGGCCCATGCGCCAAACCTTGTTTAAGTGAGCCCGTCTAAATCGGATTGCGCGAAAACGGAAAGTCAGGTGGGCTGCATTTCCCCCTTGACGCGCCGCGCCCCTTCCCCTACCGAAGCGCGCAGTGGCTAGGTAGCTCAGCTGGTTAGAGCACGCGACTCATAATCGCGGGGTCGGGGGTTCGAGTCCCCCCCTCGCCACCACTTCCCTCTTTATTATCAGACCGCGAACAAAAGCATTTTGCTTTTGTCTGCGCTATTTGTGAAGCGCAGCGGCGCTGTTGTTTCAAATGAACACCCGCGCCAAGGTTTCTTGGCGCGGGTGTGTTTGTTTGGGCCTTTGCCCTGCCGCTCTGGGTCTTGCC
>JAIXVS010000033.1 GCA_027482795.1 Rhodobacter sp. | reverse complement strand
GCGCTGTGCTTTGGCTTTGCCTTTTTATATGTGCCGATCCTGTCGATGATGGTCTATTCGTTCAATAGATCGCGCCTTGCCACGGTTTGGGGCGGGTTTTCGGTGAAATGGTATGTCTCGCTTCTGTCCAACGAAAAGGTGATTGATGCGCTGATCCTGTCGCTGAAAATCGCCTTTATTTCCGCCAGTGTTGCCACGATATTGGGCATTATGGCGGGCATCGCGCTTGTACGCTTTGGCAAATTTCGCGGGCGCACGTTGTTTTCGGGGCTGGTGACTGCGCCTTTGATTATGCCCGAAGTCATCACGGGTATTTCACTGCTGATCTTCTTTATTCTGATGGGGCATCTGATCGGCTGGCCCAGCAGCCGTGGGTTTACCACCATCACCTTGGCGCATATCACCTTTTCGATGGTGTTTGTGACCACAATCGTGTCTGCGCGGATGCAGCAAGCTGACCGCGCCATTGAAGAGGCGGCGATAGATTTAGGATCGCGCCCGTGGCAGGTGCTGTTTGACATTACCCTGCCTGTGATCTCCCCCGCCATTTGGTCGGGCTGGCTGCTGGCCTTTACGATATCCTTGGATGATGTGGTGATCACAACCTTTACCACGGGGCCCGGATCAACCACCTTGCCGTTGCTGATCTGGTCAAAGGTCAAACTGGGGGTGACGCCTGATATCAACGCGCTGGCCACGCTGATGGTGGTGACTGTGGGGGCGGGGGTGATTGCCGCAGGTATCATTATGAACCGCGCCGAAAAACGCCGCTTGCAGGACGAACGTCTTGCCTTTCGCAGCAATGGCTGACGATCCCGCCCAATTTATCCATGCGCCGCTGGGGCAATTGGGGTCTGGGCGCGTGCGGTACGGTGCAGCGATGCTGCTGTGGCAGCGTGGGCTGATTAGCGCCGAGGTGCTGGAGGTCTACCGCGTGGCATCGGCCCATGACGGGCGCGACCCGCTGCTGGATTTGCGCGAGCTTGGCCTGCCCCCGCCTTATATGCCCGCGCCTGATCTGCCAGCCTATGAAAGGTACAAGCTGGAAGATGGCCCCCAAGACCACGTCAGCGACACGTGATTGCGCGCCCGTTTACTGCCCCCTAGGACTAAATTGGCAGGCCTAAATCGGCTGGGCCCTAAACCTGCATATCGCGCGGGTCGGGCTGCGGGGCAAATTTGCTGCCCCGATACCCCATGGCCACCACGAATTTTTCTGAACTGTCGGCGCGCGATGCGGGCGGTTTGACGTTGGCCACTTTGGTAAAGGCGCGCTTAAGCTGGGCTTGCATTTCATTTTCTGCACCCCCCGCCAACACCTTGGCCACAAACGTGCCGCCTTCGTCCAAAACGTCAAAGGCAAAGGTCAGCGCCGCCTCGATCAGGGCAATGATGCGCAAATGGTCGGTGCCTTTGTGCCCCGATGCGGCGGCGGCCATGTCTGACATCACCACATCGGCCTTGCCGCCCAGCCATTGTTTGACCTTTTCATCTGCGCCGTCTTCCAGAAAATCCAATTGGTGCAACTGGCAGCCAGCAATCGGTTCGACCAGTTGCAAATCAATGCCCAAAATCGTGCCAATGGGTTTGTTGGCCCGATCCCCCAGCGCATTGACGCGCGGCACCGCCACTTGGCACCACCCACCTGGGGCGCAGCCCAAATCCACCACCCGCGCGCCTGGTTTCAAAAAGCCGTATTTGTCATCAAGTTCCATAATCTTATAGGCCGCGCGGCCGCGAAACCCCTCTTTCTTGGCGCGCTGCACGTATGGGTCATTCAACTGGCGTTCCAGCCATAGGGTTGAGGACAGCTTGCGCCCCTTGGCGGTTTTCACGCGCACGCGCAAATCGCGCTGCCCGCGTCCCGAGGTGTTCTTTTCGCCTTTATTGTCGCTCATAAAAATGGCCCATCCTCTAACACGCCATCCGCGCTCATTTGTGCATAAAGCAGCCCTTCGCGCAGGCCGCGATCTGCCACGGATAGCTTATCTGTAGGCCATATCCGCATCAGCGCCTGAAGGATAGCCGCCCCCGACATAATCAGCGTATGCCTGTCGCGTCCAATGCGCGGATCGCGCCTGCGCCCTTCGGGCCCAAGGGTAAGATATTCGCGGATCACCGAATGAATCTGATCAGATGTCATATGCAGCCCGTCTACCTTGGCGCGGTCATAGCGTTTTAGGCCAAGGAAAGACGCCGCCACCGTGGTGACCGTTCCCGATGTGCCAATAATCTGAAAACCAGTGCGCGCTTGGGCAGAATTATAGGGCGAGAAATTGGCAAGCTGTTCTTCGAAATACCAGCTCATCAGGGCAAAGCGCGCGCCATCGTCTTCGACATCGTGAAATTGGTCTTTCAGCGTGGCCACGCCAAGGGGGATGGATATCCAATCCACCACCCGCGCGCCGCCTTGGGCCTGCGCGCCAAAGCCCGAATGCAGCCGCATAATCGATTGCGCGCGCTGATTTGGCGCGACGGCGGAAATATCCACCCAAACCAGTTCGGTTGATCCGCCGCCAATATCCACGACAAGCAGCTGCTGGGTATCGGGCAAAACCAAGGGCGCGCAGGAAATCACCGCCAGCCGCGCCTCTTCCTCGGCCTTGATAATTTCAAAATACAGGCCCGTTTCGCGTTTGATTTGGCGCATAAAATCGCGCCCATTGCGCGCCCGGCGGCACGCTTCGGTGGCGACAAGGCGCATTTTGGTCACGCCAAGCGCTTCCATCTTCTTTTGGCAGATGCGCAGCGCCTGCAAAGTACGCTGCATTGATGCGCGCGACAGACGGCCCGATGCCTCTAGCCCCGCGCCAAGTTGCACGGTTTTGGAAAAGCTGTCCAATATCACAAACTGACTGCCCTTTGGCTGGGCAATCAGCATACGGCACGAATTTGTGCCCAAATCGACCGCAGCATAAAGCTGCCCCGAAGCGGGCATCAGCGGGGCAGGC
>JAIXVS010000040.1 GCA_027482795.1 Rhodobacter sp. | reverse complement strand
GAGGTAACAACCGCATCCCCCGCCGCGACGGTCAGCCGCACAATCAGGCCCAGCAACCCATCAACCCCTTCGCCCAGCACAATATGGGCGGGGGTGCAGCCATGCCTTTTCGCCAGCGCGGCTTTTAGATCATAGTTTTCAGGATCGCCATACATCCACGCGTCCCCCGCCGCCTGTGCCATCGCGCGCACGGCAAGCGGCGATGGGCCAAAGCGCTGTTCATTCGCGCCAAGGCGGGCGGCAAAGGGGATGCCCGTTTGGCGTTCAATCGTTTCTGGCCCGATGAAGGGCACCGATGCGGGCAGCGATGCGGCCAGATCGGTCAGCGGCCAGTGGGGGGGATTTATCTGGGTGGGCGCCTTGCTCATACCCACAGAATGCCGATTTTGCAGGCCCGCGCAAGCCGCCCCGCGCGGGGTTGACATTGCGCTACGCTACCATATCTTTCCAGTGGAAATATCATGGGGGCGGATATGAAAGAACTTGCACTGATCACAGGGGCATCATCGGGCATTGGGCGCGAATTTGCCCGCATTCATGCCGCGCGCGGCGGCGATGTGATCCTAACCGCACGGCGCGGCGATGCGCTGGCCGCCCTGAAGGCAGAGCTGGAGGCCGCGCATGGCATCACCGCCCATGTTATAAGCTTAGATTTGGGCGCGGCGGGCGGGGCAGATGCCCTGATTGCCGCCGTGGCCAAGGCAGGCCTTTCGCCGCGCATCCTGATCAACAATGCAGGCTTTGGCGGGGCGGGCTATCACATTGACCGCGACATTGCTACTGAGCGCGCGATGATTGATTTAAACATCAGCGCCCTAGTCACTCTGACGCATCACTTTGCCCGCCAAATGGCGGCAGCGGGCGGTGGGCGGATTTTAAACGTGGGATCGACGGCGGGCTTTCTAAATGGCCCCTATCAGGCGGTTTACTTTGCCACGAAAAACTTTGTCAATTCTTACAGCCAAGCCTTGGATATTGAACTGCGTGACAAGGGGGTTAGCGTAACTGTGCTGGCCCCTGGTTATGTGGAAACCGAATTTGCTCAAGTGGCCGATTTGGCCGATGCCAAGATGGTAAAGGCGGGCGGGGCCACGGCCCATTCGGCCGCCCTTGCGGGCTATACCGCCATGATGGCAGGCCGCGCGGTGAAGATATCCGACCCAAAACTGGGCTTTATGATCAACTGGGTCTTCCCATGGCTGCCGCGCCGTATGCTGGCCAAAATGGTGGGCCAAACGCAAATGCCGTAAATTATCTGGCCCTGCGCTGAATTCTGGTCTATTCTGCGTCCAGATCTTGGGCAAACCAAGGCAGAGCAGACGATAAGACAGGCGGATACCCCATGACAGAAATGGTTTATGGCGCAATGCCAAGACCCGTAGGCGAGCCGATTTTGCCGCGCTGGTGGCGTTCGGTGGACAAAGTCTCGCTTATGGCGGTGTTCGGCTTGTTCGGCATTGGCATTTTGCTGGGCTTTGCGGCATCGGTGCCCTTGGCCGAACGTAACGATCTGCCGCCCTATACCTATGTCACGCGTCAGCTGATGCTGGGCGGCGTTGGCATGGCGGTGATGGTTGCCCTATCCATGATCAGCCCTGCCGCCGTGCGGCGGATTGGGGTTTTGGGATTTGCCATATCGTTCGTGGCCCTAATGCTGCTGCCCTTTGTTGGCACAGATCTGGGCAAGGGCGCGGTGCGCTGGATCAGTTTTGGCTTTACCACTGTGCAGCCATCCGAATTTCTAAAGCCGGGTTTCATTATTCTGGCGGGCTGGCTGATTGCCGCAAGCCAAGATTTGAACGGCCCCTCTGGCAAACTCGCCTCGCTGGCCGTGGCGGGCGTTATCGCCACTTTGCTGGCCTTTCAGCCCGATTTCGGCCAAGCCGCGCTGATTTTGTTTGGCTGGGGCGTGATCTATTTTGTGGCTGGCGCGCCGATGCGCCTGATCATTGCGATCGTGGCCCTTGTCGGGGTGGCGGGGGTTGCAGCCTATAACAGTTCGGATCACTTTTCGGGCCGCATCAACGGATACCTGAAGGAAGATGTCGATCCGCGCAGCCAAATTGGCTATGCGGCAAACGCCATCCAAGAGGGCGGCTTTTTTGGCGTTGGCATCGGCGAGGGGCAGGTGAAATGGACGCTGCCCGATGCCCATACCGATTTTATCATCGCCGTTGCCGCCGAGGAATATGGCCTGATGCTGGTGCTGGTCATCATTGCGCTTTACACCACCATTTTGCTGCGCGCCTTTTGGCGGCTTGCGGGCGAACGTGACCCGTTTGCGCGATATGCGGGCATCGGGCTTGCTGCGATTTTGGGGGTGCAGGCCATGGTGAATATGGGCGTGGCGGTGCGGCTTTTGCCTGCAAAAGGCATGACGCTGCCCTTTATCAGCTATGGTGGATCATCGGTAATTGCAGCGTCCATCACCGTTGGAATGCTACTTGCATTGACCCGCCAAAGGCCCCAAGGACAGATTTCGGATATCTTCAATCGGGGGCGCTAGTGCCTAAATCGAAACTTGTGGTGATCGCCGCTGGCGGCACGGGCGGGCATATGTTTCCCGCCCAAGCGCTGGCCGAGGAAATGCTGACGCGCGGCTGGAATGTGGTTTTGTCCACCGATGCACGCGGCGCGCGCTATGCGGGCGGGTTTCCAGACGCGGTACAGGTGGTGCAGCTGGCCTCGGCCACCTTTGCGCGCGGTGGGCTGGCTGCCAAGGCGCTGGTTCCCTTGCGCATTTTGGGCGGGGTTTTGGGTGCGGTTTTTGCCATGATCAAACACCGCCCCGCACTGGTGGTTGGCTTTGGCGGATACCCTTCGATCCCCGCGCTGGCGGCGGCATGGATACTGCGCATCCCGCGCGCCATTCACGAACAAAACGGGGTGCTGGGGCGGGTTAATCAGGTTTTCGCGCGGCGTGTTCAGGCGCTGGCCTGCGGCACCTGGCCCACCGAATTGCCGCAAGGAGTGACGGGGCTGCATATAGGCAACCCCGTGCGCGCCGCCGTTCTAGAGCGCGCAGGGGCCGAT
>JAIXVS010000159.1 GCA_027482795.1 Rhodobacter sp. | reverse complement strand
GGGGGCAGACAGCCCCCGCGCGCGCTATATGCAGCAGATCACACATCCACATGCCCCGCCCGCAAGCCTTCGCGCACGCGGTGTGCAATGGCGATAAATTCTGGCGTATCGCGAATGTCCAAAGGCCGCTCGCGCGGCAGAGGGCTGTCAATCACATCCGTAATCCGCCCCGGGCGCGGCGACATCACCACGATCTTGGTCGACAGATACACCGCTTCGGGAATGGAATGGGTGACAAAAGCAATCGTCTTGCCGGTTCGCGCCCACAGCTTCAAAAGTTCCTCGTTCAAGCGGTCGCGCACAATCTCGTCCAGCGCGCCAAACGGCTCGTCCATCAGCAAGATATCGGCGTCAAAGGCCAGCGCGCGGGCGATGGATGCGCGCTGCTGCATCCCGCCAGATAACTGCCACGGAAACTTGCGCCCGAACCCCGACAGTTCGACCAGTTCCAGCACACGTTCCGTCCGCTCGGCAACCTCCGCTTTCGAGAACCCCATAATCTCCAGCGGCAGGGAAATATTGCCCGCAATCGTGCGCCAAGGATACAGCCCCGCCGCCTGAAACACATAGCCATAGGCGCGCTTCATCCGCGCCTCATCTGGCGTCATTCCGTTCACGGTCAGCGTGCCGCCCGTCACATGTTCCAGCGCGGCAATACTGCGCAAAAGCGTGGTCTTCCCACACCCCGATGGGCCAATAAAGGATACAAAATCCCCCTTATTCACAGTCAGATTCACATCTTTTAGCGCCTGCACAGGCCCATCCGCCGTTTGGAACACAAGGTTCACATCGCGCGCTTCGATCACAGGATTAGGGGCGGAATTAGCCATAAAAAACGGGCCTTTGCAGTTGAGAGTGAAATACTGGGCTGAAGGCATGAACAGGAACAAACCTGCCCCGCGCACTGCGCACCCTTAGGGCTGCAACCTGTGCCGATGCGAAACCGCCAAAGTCTGCCCTCATAAGTTGAAACACGCGGCCCAGCTGACACCTGCGCAAAAACAGCCACTTCAAAACGTCATCAATTCTTGGCCCAAACGTCATGCCCGCGTCATGCCCCTGTCGCGCGGCGCGCTTACGGTGCGCGCAACCCACTAAGGGCCGCACTGCAATAGGAGAGAACAGATGTCCGATACCCCAGAAACCATGATGGAAACCCTGCAAAACACCGTGGAAACCGCGATGGAAACCGCGCAAACCGCCGTTGAAGATGCGATGGAGGCTGTCCAAGACGGCGCGGCTGATCTGATGGCCAACGCCGCCGATATGATGGACGGCGACGCTGAAAACACCGCTGCCCAAGCGGACGATGCCGAGGATGACGCTGCCGAAGACGACGCCGATTTGGACGATGATGCTGGCGAAGTCGAAGCCGAAGCAACCGCCTAACGAAAACCTCGCGCCGCGCCCAATATCGGGGGCGGCGCTTGTCCCAATAATTTTCCCTGCGCGCACCACCATCACACCCCCCGCATCAATCCGCCATCGACGCGGATGTTTTGGCCCGTGATATATCCCGCGCCCTCGGATGCCAAAAACCCCACCGTCGCGGCGATCTCGGCCATCGTGCCATACCGCTTCATCGGCACCGACGCCGCCCGCTCGTCGGTTTTGGGCAGGCTATCAATCCAGCCGGGCAGCACATTGTTCATGCGCACGTTTTTGGCGGCAAACTCATCGGCAAACAGCTTGGTAAAGGCCGCCAGCCCTGCCCGCGCGACCGCCGAAGTGGGAAACATGGACGAGGGTTCAAACACCCAAGCCGTCGAGATATTCACAATGGCCCCGCCCCCCGAAGCGGCCATAATCGGGGCCAACAGCCGCGTGGGCCGCACCACGTTCAGAAAATACACCTCTTGCCCGCGCAGCCAATCCTCATCGGAAATGTCCAAAAGCGCGCCGCGCGGCCCGTGGCCCGCCGAGTTGACCAGCACATCCACCCGCCCCCAGCGCGCCATGGCCCCATCGACCAACGCGGCAATTGCGGCCACGTCTTGGTTCGACCCCGTCACGCCAAACCCGCCCAAAGCCGCGCCCAGCGCCTCGCCCTTACCAGACGAGGACAGGATGCCAACGCTATAGCCGTCTTCCGCCAGCCTGCGCGCACAGGCCGCCCCCATGCCAGACCCGCCTGCGGTGATAAGGGCGACCTTCACATCAGACCCCCGCCACAATCTCGCCCGACCGCTGCACAGGGCGCGGCGCGGTCAAATCCTTCCATTGGCTCAGCGCGCGGTTCACCGCAGGGCGCGGCTCGCGCGCCACAAACTTGCCATGCCCCTCGCCCGCATGAACGTGGCCCGCTTCCCACGCCAGCCGCCCGCGCGTGAGGGTAAAGCGCGGCAGGCCCGTCACCTTTTGTCCCTCGAACACATTGTAATCAATGGCCGATTGCTGGGTTTGGGCCGCAATGGTTTTGCTGGCATTCGGATCCCACACCACCAAATCCGCATCCGCCCCCACCAAAACCGCGCCCTTTTGCGGATAGCAGTTCAGGATTTTGGCGATATTGGTCGATGTCACCGCGACAAACTCATTCATCGTCAGCCGCCCCGT
>JAIXVS010000023.1 GCA_027482795.1 Rhodobacter sp. | reverse complement strand
GTTCGTGGTCATCGCTGGATCATGGTGGCGGCTGGAAACTGCTGCATCATATGGCGCGAGAGTTTTATGCGCCTGTGTTTGTCTCTGCCGTGCCTGTCGGCGATGCCATCGAACTGCGCGCGATCAATGACGGCGCGGCGCTGGATGTGACCGTTTCCGCCGTGGCGGTGGATATGGCGGGCAAAACGCGAGATTTGGCAAAGGCCACGGTGCATGTGGCGGGCGATGCCGTTTGCGCGCTGACCATTCCCAAGGCCGACCTGCGCGCGGGCGAGATGCTGGCCTATGTGTGGCTATCGGGTTCACATTGGTTGGGGGGGGATCATTTCGCGCCGCATCCCTACAAATCTTATGATCTGCTGCCCGCTGGGCTGACGCAAAAAATCACCCCCAAGGGCGCGGTTTGGGAAATTGAGATCACGGCGCAAAACCTTGCGCTGTTTGTATCGGTTGAATCCGATGTGGCGGGGCGCTTTTCGCACAATGCGGTCACGCTGTTTCCCGGGCATCCCGCCACCATCACCTTTACCCCCGCCGCGGCAGGGGCTGCCCCGCGCTTTACCCTGCGCGATTTACACTCTGCCACTTATGGCTAACCCCAAGGATTTATGATGTTTTCCTATCAACTTTACTCGTCCCGCAATTACCCTCCCCTTGGGGACACGCTGCACATGCTGGCCGATATGGGCTATGACGGGGCCGAAGGCTTTGGCGGGCTTTATGCCGATAAGGCCACTTTGGCGGAACTGGCTTCGGGGCTAAAGGCCACAGGGTTGAAGATGCATTCGGGGCATTTCGGGCTGGATCAGGTGGAACAAACCCCAGATTGGGCGATTGAAGTGGCCAAAACGCTGGGCATGGCCCAAGTGATTGTGCCATGGATTCACCCCGATCTGCGCCCGACCGATGCGGCAGGCTGGCGGGCACTTGGCGCGCGGCTGCAAAAGGCGGGCGCGCCTGTGGTGGCGGCGGGGCTGAAATTTGGCTGGCACAACCATGATTTTGAATTTTTCAAACTGCCCGATGGCACCATCCCCCAGACCGCCCTGTTTGAAGGCGGGCCAGATTTGGCGTGGGAGATGGACGTGGCATGGGTCGTGCGCGGCGGGGCAGACCCACTGGCATGGATTGACGCGCATAAGCACCGCATCATCGCCGCCCATGTCAAAGATATCGCCCCAGCAGGGCAAAACGATGATGAAGACGGCTGGGCCGATGTGGGCCATGGCACGGTGGCATGGGCGCAGATCATGCCTGCCCTGCGCGCCATTGGCGTTGAAAACTTTGTGATGGAACATGACAACCCATCAGATCACGCCCGATTTGCCCGCCGCGCGCTGGCATCGGCCAAGACATTTTAAGGAGCGAATTATGGAAATGGGTATCGGCATTATTGGCTGCGGTAATATCAGTTCGGCGTATCTGCGCCTTGCGCCGCTGTTTAAGGGGCTGAACGTGCGCGGGGTTGCGGATGTGAATATGGAGGTGGCCGAAAATCAGGCCGCCGCCTTTAACACAACCGCCTATTCGGTGGATGATCTGCTGGCGCGCAGCGATATTGATGTGGTCATCAACCTAACCATCCCCGCCGTGCATTTTGAAGTGACACGCAATATTTTGCGCGCGGGCAAACATGCCTATTCGGAAAAGCCGTTGGTGCTGACGCTGGCCGAGGGCGAAGAATTGCGCGCGCTGGCGGCGGCAAAAGGCCTGCGTGTGGGCTGCGCGCCTGACACCTTCCTTGGCGCTGCGCATCAACAGGCCCGCGATTTGATTGACAGCGGTAAGCTGGGCCAGATCACCACGGGCAATGCCGCCATTCAGGGTCATGGCCCCGAAAGCTGGCACCCAAACCCTGCGTTTTTCTACATGCCAGGTGCGGGGCCGATTATGGATATGGGCCCGTATTATATTGCCAACCTGATCAACCTGCTTGGCCCCGTGGCCCGTGTGGGCGCGCTGACATCGTCTGCCAGCCAAACCCGCACCATTGGGTCGGGCGATTTGGCGGGGCAAACGGTGCCCGTCAAAACCCCGTCGAACATTCAGGCTTTGTTAGAGTTTCAGTCGGGCGCGACGATTTCATTCTCGGCCAGCTGGGATGTGTGGCACCATAAGCGCAACCATTTCGAGCTTTATGGCACCGAAGGCACGCTTTATGTGCCTGATCCGAACTTTTTCGGCGGGGCGTTGCAGATGGCGGGGATGGACGGCGAAGTGCACGATGTCGCTGCGTGGGAGCATCCCTTTGGCGTGGTCAACGATGTCAGCCACCAAGGCGCGCCACTGGCCAATTACCGCACCGCAGGGCTGGCCGATATGGTGGCCGCTATTGCCGCAGGGCGCGACACGCGTTGCAGCCTAGAGCGCACCTTGCACGGGGTGGATGTGATGACATCGATCCTGAAATCGGGTGAGACGGGGCAGTTCATCACCCTGTCCACCACCTGCACAAGGCCCGAGGCATTGGGGCCAGAGGCTGCCCGCGCACTGCTGCGCTAGGGTGGTTTTTGCAGAATAAGGCTGGTGGTCCTCCCTAGGCACAGTCTTATCCGCAGGGCGCGCATCCCCCCGGTTGCGCGCCCTGCTTCCACAATTGGAGCGAGGCTATGATCGAAAATCCCATATTGCGCGGCTTTAACCCTGATCCCAGCATTTGCCGCGTGGGGGATACCTATTACATCGCCACGTCTACCTTTGAATGGTATCCGGGCGTGCAAATTCATGCGTCTGAAGATTTGGCAAATTGGCGGCTGGCGTCGCGGCCACTCGCGCGCGCCGGCCTGTTGGATATGCGCGGCAATCCTGATAGCTGCGGCGTTTGGGCACCCTGCCTGTCTTATGCCGATGGTTTGTTTTGGCTGGTTTATACCGATGTCAAACGCCTGTCGGGCGATTTCAAGGATGCGCATAACTACATCACCACCGCGCCCAGTGTTAAGGGGCCATGGTCTGACCCGATCTACGTAAACTCCTCTGGTTTTGATCCCAGCCTGTTTCATGATGCGGATGGGCGCAAATGGTTCGTCAATATGCGCTGGAATCACGGCCCCAAGGGCAGCGGGATGAACTCCGCCAATGACCGCTTTGACGGGATTGAATTGCAAGAATGGCACCCGGAAAAGGGCCTGATTGGGCCTGTTCATGACATTTTTGCAGGCAGCGATTTGGGCCTGACCGAAGCGCCGCATTTGTTTAAGCGGGGCGATTATTACTATCTGACCACGGCTGAAGGCGGCACGGGGTATGATCATGCCGTGACCATGGCGCGGTCAAAATCCATCGCGGGGCCGTATGAAATGCACCCAGATCAGCATTTGATGACGGCCCGCTTTACCCCCGATCACCCGCTGCAACGCACAGGCCATGGCCAATATGTCGAAGGGCCCGATGGCGCGGGTTATCACAGCTTTTTGTGTGGCCGCCCCCAGTGCGGCCCGCGCGGCGCGTTTTGCACCACAGGGCGCGAGACGGGGATCGCTCGCGTCGAATGGCGCGGCGATGATTGGCTGTATCTGACGCCTTGCGCCCATACGGGCAATGGTCTGGCCCCGCCGTCCATTTTCAAAGTGGCCCCCGCGCGGGCACCTGACGTGCCACTGACCTATGATTTCACCACTACCGCGCAGTTGCCCGATGATTTTCAATGGCTGCGCACGCCCTACCCTGAACGGCTGTTCACATTGGGGCAGGGGGCGCTGCGGCTGATTGGGCGCGAAAGCATTGGGTCGTGGTTTGAACAATCGCTGATCGCGCGGCGGCAGGAAAAGGCGAATATCGATGCCGCGACCACTTTGCACGCAGCCCCGCCCAATTTTCAACGCGCGGCGGGTTTGGTGCATTACTACAACCGCCACAAATTTCACGCAGCGTGGGTGACGCGCGATGCAACGGGCGCGCTTGTGCTGCAACAAGTGTCCTGCGCAGGCGATGTGACCGAAGCGCTGAGTTTTGGCGCAAGCGTTGCCATTGCCGACGGCCCCATCACCATCAGTGCGCAGGTGCGCGGCGCAGAATTACAGTTCTTTTGGCAGCAATCAGGCGCGAAGGCGGCTTTCGGTGCGCCGCTTGATGCCTCGCTGATATCAGACGAAGGCGGCGCGGGCGAACATGCCAGCTTTACGGGCGCTTTCATTGGCATGTTTGCGATGGATTTAACGGGGCAGGGGTGGGGTGCGGATTTCACGCGTTTTGACTATTCTAACCTGCCCTAGTGCGGCCTTACTTGCAAATCGCGGGCAGAATGTGCAAGCAGTTTGAATGGCAGTGCGGGGGGCAAGATGGATCAAGATTGGTGGCGCGGCGGGGTAATTTACCAGATCTACCCGCGATCCTTTCAAGACAGCAATGGCGATGGCATTGGCGATTTGCCTGGCATCACCCAGCGCCTTTCGCATGTGGCCGATTTGGGCGTTGATGCGATTTGGCTATCGCCATTCTTCACCTCGCCCGACCGCGATATGGGCTATGATGTGTCTGATTACACAGGCATAAACCCGCTGTTCGGCACGATGGATGATTTTGACGCGCTGCTGGCGCGCGCCCATGATTTGGGCCTAAAGGTGATCATCGATCAGGTGATTTCGCATTCATCCGATCAGCACCCGTGGTTTGCGCAAAGCCGCGCCAACCGCACAAACCCCAAGGCCGATTGGTATGTATGGGCAGACCCGAAACCCGATGGCGGCCCGCCGAACAATTGGCTTTCGGTTTTTGGCGGCAGTGCGTGGATGTTTGATCCGCGCCGCCGCCAGTATTATCTGCATAATTTCCTAACCTCGCAGCCCGATTTGAACTTTCATTGCGCGGATGCGGTGGATGCCCTGCTGGAGACCATGCGCTTTTGGCTGGAACGCGGGGTGGATGGGTTCCGTTTGGACACGGTCAATTTCTACACTCATGATGCACAGCTGCGCGACAACGGCCCAGCCCCGCTGGGGCCAAAGGGCTTTCCGATTAACCCGTACGAGGCGCAAGACCACGCATATTCCAAATCTCAGACCGAAAATCTGGCGGTTTTGGAACGCATCCGCGCGCTGGTCGATGCCTATGATGCGCGCACATTGGTCGGCGAAGTGGGCGATAGCGAGGCGCGGCAGATTGGCCTGATGGGGCAATACACGTCGGGCGTTAAACGCCTGCATATGGCCTATTCCTTTGCCATGTTGGGGCCTGATTACACGGCGGCGCATTTTGCCAAATGTATTCGTGATTTTCAAACGGGCGCGCCTGATGGTTGGCCCTGCTGGTCGTTTTCAAACCATGATGTGATGCGCCATGTCAGCCGCTGGACGCCCGTTGGCGGCGATACCGACGCGGTCGCGCGCCAAGCGATCAACCTTTTGGTGTCGCTGCCCGGAACGCTGGGGATTTATCAGGGCGAAGAGTTGGGCCAGACCGAAACCGATATCGAGTTTCATGAATTGCGCGATCTGGGCTATATCGATTTTTGGCCTGAAAACAAAGGCCGCGATGGGTGCCGCACCCCAATGGTTTGGGCCCATAATGCGCCCTTTGGCGGCTTTTCCACCGCCGAGCCGTGGCTGCCTGTAAAGCCTGCGCAACTGCGCGCCGCGCTGGATGGCCAAGGGGAGGGATCGGTGCTGAATGCCTATCGCGCCGCCCTTGCCCTGCGCCGCACGACGCCTGCCCTGCGCTTTGGCAGCGCGCAGGTCTTTGATCTGCCCGAACCAGTTTTTGCCATGCGGCGCCAGTATAACGGCGCAAGCCTAAGCTGTGTGTTCAACCTTTCGGCCAGCCCAGTGCATCTACGCCTGAATGGCAAAGCGCAGCTGATGGGGCCGCATTTGGCCAGTTTGAACGCGGGCAGCCTAAGCCTGCCCGCCCATGGCTATGCTTTTCTGTCCGAAGATGGCACCTTGGGGTTAACCCCATAATCGCCTTGCAGCGGAGTTATCGCGGGGAAGTACCCGCGCTGTTGGGCCAAAAATGCTTCCATCTGCGCGCGAAACCGCGCGATGTCGCCTTTGCCCACGCGCCATAATTCGGCGCGCAGGGCAAAGCCGCGAAATTCGGGCAAGGCCATGGCAATGCCGCTGTAGTCTTCTTGCCAGATATGGCCCACATCGCGCAGCTTTGCGATCAGGCGGCCATGTTCGCCCGATGTAATCACGCGCCGCTCATCATCGCGCGCGCTGACCATAAAGGCGCGCAGATGCAGCACCAAGCTGGGCGGCGGAATAGTCAATTGGGCAGCAATGGCCAAATCATCATCGACCAAAGACGGAACACTGAACTGGCCTGCGTAATAGGATTTGCGCGTGCTTTCCAATACGCGAAACACGCCTGTATCGGTAAATCCGCCCAGTTCTATGTGCAGGGGGCCAAAGCCCATAATGCGGTCACGGATCGGGGCAATCGCCTCGACCTCGGGGCTGCTGTGATGGCCGCGGGCAAAGCGATCGGCCAATTCGCGGCGCATCTCAAACGCATTGTCCCCCGCCCGCATTCGCACCCAGCCTTGCAGGCGTAGCGTATCCACGGCCCGCCAAATGGCCGCGCGGCTAAAGGGCAGGGCGGCGGTCAGTTCGACCAAAGTGATGGGCCCGCGTTCGGCGATCACTTCTGTGATCGCCAAAATGCGCTGCGTTGGCGCGTCTGGGTCGGTTGCGGGCATAAACACGTGCCTTTTGTAAAGTTGCGCAATGGTATTTCGCTGATCGAAACAGCGCAACTGGGAATTTCTTTGCAGGCGAGGCAACCGCAAAGGGGTTGAAGCCGTTGCGCGCGCTGGCTAATCTGCGGCATGGATATACAGCTTCCCACCCCCGACGCACCCTTTCGCATTGGCACGCGCGGCTCGCCGCTGGCGTTGTGGCAG
>JAIXVS010000323.1 GCA_027482795.1 Rhodobacter sp. | reverse complement strand
CTGGCGGGTCTGCCGCGCTACTGGCGGGGGCCTTTGGCTTTGAATACATCGGCGGGCTGCTGCCCTGTACGCTGTGCCTATGGCAGCGCTGGCCCCACGGGGCGGCTATTGTGTTGGGCGCGCTTGGGCTTGCCCTGCCGCAGCGCATTTGGCCAATTTTGGGCGCGCTGGCGGCGCTGACCACTGCGGCAATCGCGCTGTTCCATGTGGGGGTTGAACAAACATGGTGGGAGGGTTTGGCCACCTGCACCGTGGACGCGCTGGCAGGGGTCAGCGTGGATGATCTGCTGGCGACCGATACCACAGTGGGCGCGCCCGTGCGCTGCGATGCTATCCCTTGGCAGATGTTTGGAATTTCGATGGCGGGGTGGAATGGGATTATCTCGCTGGTGCTGGCGGGGTTTTGGATACGCGCCGCGCGGGCATAAAAAAGGCCCCGCTGCTGCGGGGCCTTTGGGGTGCAACCCTGCACAAGGTTACGGCATGGGCCGCAACAGTGGGGTAATCACCCGGACCGCCACGCGGCGGTTCTGCGGCTCGCTTGCTTGGGTCTTAATGCGCAGTTCCGTCTCGCCATAGCCCTGTACAATCATATTTTCAGGCGGAATGGCGAAATATTCCGACAGGGCCAGCGCCACCGATTCTGCGCGGCGGTCTGACAGGGCAAGGTTCAGCGCAGCCGCGCCCGTGGCATCGGTGTGCCCTTCGATCAAGAACATCTCGGCGGCGTTTTTGTCCAGCATATCTTGCATCACCGCGCCCAAATCGGCCAAGGCATTGGCCTGTTCTGGCGTGATCGCAGCCGAGCCAGAGGCAAAGGTGATGCGTTCAACATCCACCTCGGCGGCCAGCGCGCGCACCTCGGCGATGTCGCGGATTTGCCGCAAGCTAAAACCGCGCCCCAGCTTCTCGATTTGCCGCGCGGCAATGGCGGCGCGCAGGGCGGCATCTTCGCTGCGGGTCGAGCCTATCACGCGCGGGCGCGGCAGATCGGCCACATTGACGGGACGTTCGGGCGCAAATTCGTCCAGCAGCACCAATTCGCGGCCAAGGCGGTCGTATTGCGCACGGCGCAGCACGCGGCCCGCTGCATCGCGCACGGTTACAACTTGGGTGCCATCAGCGCGCTGCACGATGGTGCGCGAAGACCCGTCATTATAGGTTTCGGTGCGCACAGTAGATCCGGGTTGGCGCAGGATCGCATCGTCATCTTTGTACAGCCCATAAGTGCCGTCAGGGTTTTGCACCACCACACGGTCACCCGTGTTCGAGACGACGGTGGATTTGCCCTGAATGGAATTCAGAACTTGGCCAATCACCACCGCGCCCAGCACAAACAGCCCGACCTTTTCCAAATCGGAAAGCCCAGTCTTTTTGCCATCGGCGGTTTTCTTTGGTGCGGCTTTGAATTCCTGCGCGGACGAGCGTGTTTGTGCAGCGGTTACCGTTTCCACCGTGGTGGCAACGGTATTTGCGCTGGGTGGAATGGCGTTTAGCGCAGCTTCGGCAGCGGCAGGGTCAACCGGCGCATCGCTGCCCGCATCAGCCTCGAACACGGGCAAGGGTGCATCTAGGGGGGCGGCGACTTCGGGCGGGGCTGCTTCATCGCTTGGGCCCGCAGGGGCGGCCAGCAAAGTCGTCAGCGCCTCGGCTTCGGTGTCAGATACAACGGGCGCATCTATCAGCGGCGCTGCGGGGTCGATAGGGGTTTCTTCGGCCAGCAGTCCTGCTGCGGGGTCAATCGGGGTGCCATCGGCTGCCGTTGTTTCCGCAGCACCTTGCGCCAAAGCAGCCTCGGTTTGCGCCTGAATTTCTTCCTCTGTTAGCGCTTCGGGCAGGGTCTCACCTTCAGCCTGTGCAGCGGCGTCAGCCTCTGCCTGCGCGGCAGCTTCAACTTCCGCCTGCGCGGCAGCGTCAACTTCCGCCTGCGCGGCGGCATCAGCCTCTGCCTGTGCCGCGGCGTCAACTTCCGCCTGTGCGGCAGCGTCAACTTCCGCCTGTGCGGCTGCTTCAGCTTCTGCCTGTGCGGCAGCGTCAACTTCTGCCTGCGCAGCAGCGTCAGCTTCTGCCTGAGCAGCAGCGTCAGCCTCCGCCTGCGCAGCCGCCTCTTCCTCTGCCTGCGCAGCAGCGTCAGCTTCTGCCTGAGCAGCAGCGTCAGCCTCTGCCTGAGCAGCAGCGTCAGCCTCTGCCTGAGCAGCCGCCTCTGCCTCTGCCTGAGCAGCCGCCTCAGCCTCTGCCTGAGCAGCCGCCTCAGCCTCTGCCTGAGCAGCCGCTTCTGCTTCTGCCTGCGCGGCGGCTTCCGCCTCTGCCTGCGCAGCCGCCTCTGCCTCTGCCTGCGCAGCCGCCTCAGCCTCTGCCTGCGCAGCCGCCTCAGCTTCTGCCTGAGCAGCCGCCTCAGCTTCCGCCTGAGCGGCGGCTTCTGCCTCTGCCTGTGCGGCGGCTTCAGCCTCAGCCTCTGCGTCTAGTCGGCTTTGAATTTCGTTTGCCGCGTTCTGAATCTCTTCATCATCCAAGCTGCACATAATCTCGTCCGTCGGCTCGCACAGCACGGTGCCATCTGCGGCAATAATTCTGCCCGCGTCGTCCATCACCTGCGCCATCATCGGCAGGGGGGCCATTGGCATCATCGCCATAGACACGATTGTGGTTGAGGTCAGCAAACGCTTCATCATTCGTCCTTCCATCTGCAAGCGGCCACCCGTTGTGCCGCCTTTGCTCTCTTTTGCCAAATCTACGCCCGCTATGCGATAGCAGTTTCGCAAATTCTGCGGGCCCTCGCGCGTTATCTTATATCAAAGACCAAAAGTTGCTTGGCCCTGCCCCGCGTTTTGTGCAGATTGCGCCAAAGGCCGATCCGCCCATCAGGAGAGAGAATGCGCGCCCTAGCCATAACCTGCGTCAAGAATGAGGGCGCGTTTTTGCTGGAATGGCTGGCGCATCACCGCGCGGTGGGCTTTACCGATTTTCTGATTTACTCGAACGATTGCAGTGATGGCACCGATGCCATGCTGGACCGGTTGCAAGATTTGGGGTGGCTGACCCATATCCGCAACGATGGCCCCCATGAAAAGGGGCCGCAATGGGCGATGCTGAAAGACGCAGAACAGCGCCCCCTAACCCGTGCTGCGGATTGGGTGATGGTGCTGGATGTTGACGAATTTGTGAACATTCACGCTGGCGGCAGAACGCTGGGCGACTTGCTGGCCGCCCTGCCCGATGCAGATGCAATCGCGCTGACATGGCGGCTGTTTGGCAGTGGCGGCGCGGTGCAGATGCACGATGCGCCCGTCACCCACAGCTTCACCCATGCCGCCCCTGCCAGCTTTGGCTGGCCGTGGCGCGCGCAAATGTTCAAAACCCTGATGCGGGGGCCAGCGCATGGCCCTTTTGCCAAACTGGGCGTGCACCGCCCGCGCAAAGTGAAAGACGGCGCAAACCCGCGTTGGTATGACGGCGCAGGCCGCGCCTTGGGCGGCGCATTTGCGGGGGGGCGGGTGTTTTCAGATTACACGCAAAATAACTACGCGCTTGTGCAATTAAACCATTACCCGCTGGGCTCGATTGAGAATTACCTTGTCAAAGCCGATCGCGGCCGCGCCAACCGCGAGGCGTCAGGCTTTGACATGGGCTATTGGATTGAACGGAATTTGAACGAGGTGGAAGACACCAGCATTGCGGGCCTGAACAGCGATGTCCTGCGCGCGGGCCTGCACGCCGACCCCGTTCTGGGCGATTTGCACAACCGCGCCTTTGCATGGCGCCGCGCCCGTTTTGCCCAATTGATGCAGCAAGAGCCGTGGCGCGCCCTGTATGGCCGCCTGCGCATGGCAGCGCCCTCGCGGGCGCTGACACTGGATGAGGCGCAGGACATCACGCGCCACATCCCGCAAGTTCAGGAGTAAGACCTTAGTAGGTTGCGGCCAGCTCTGCCAAAACCGCGCTGCGCGCCTGTGTTTCGGCCAGCATACAGGACATAATCGCAATGCCCTGCCCCGATCCGCCAACCCAATTGAACCCCGCCGCCGCACATGTGCCATCGCGCATCGTGATCCATGCGCGCTGCGCCCCCCGCAGGGCATCTTGCGCGCCGCGTTCGGATTTGGGCAGGCTTTCGTCAATGGATTTCATCTGGGCCATGGCCGATTTATAGGCGGCGTTAAGCACCGCATCGGCTGCCACATATTGCTTATCCAAACATGCAACCATGGATGCAGTGGTTTGCGCCAAATCGCACTTTGCGCTTTGGGCAGTGGCCTGACCCGCGCCCAAAATCCCCAGCGCGATGCTCAGCGATAGGCCAAAATAAATGTGCCGCATAATCTTTTCTCCAATATTCAATCTTTGCGCCCTTATGGCCCAATTGGCCGCGCAATGCATCTGGAAATGCGCGCGGCTTTGCGCTAACCCGCATATATGAGTGACAGGCTGACCATTCCGCGCCCCGACGATATGCACCTACATCTGCGCGATGGCGCGATGCTGGCAGGGGTTTTGCCCGAAACCGCGCGCCATTTTGGGCGGGCGATCATCATGCCCAATTTGGTGCCGCCCGTGGTCACCATGGCCGAAGCGCAGGCCTACCGCGCGCGCATTATGGCGGCCCTGCCCAAAGGCGCAGATTTCACCCCGCTGATGACGCTGTATCTGACCGAAGGCACCGATGCCGCCGATGTCGCCGCCGCCCACAGCGCGGGCCTGATCCATGCGGTGAAACTTTATCCCGCAGGGGCCACAACAAACTCACACGGCGGGGTGCGCGATATCACCCGCGTTTTACCCGTGCTGGAAAAAATGGCCGAGATCGGCCTGCCCCTGTGCATCCACGGCGAAGTGACCGACCCCGATGTCGATATTTTTGACCGCGAGGCGGTGTTCATCGACACGGTTTTAGACCCGCTGCGCCGCCGCCTGCCGCAATTGCGCGTGGTGATGGAACATATCACAACATCCCAAGGCGTGGATTATGCCCGCACAGGCGGCGACAGTTTGGCGGCCACGATCACCACGCATCATCTGATCATCAACCGCAACCATATCCTCGCAGGCGGTATCAAACCGCATTACTACTGCCTGCCCGTGGCCAAACGCGAAAGCCACCGCTTGGCCCTGCGCGCAGCCGCCACCAGCGGCGAGGCGCGGTTTTTTCTGGGTACCGACTCTGCCCCGCATATCGACGCGCTTAAAGAACATGCATGCGGCTGCGCGGGCTGCTTTACGGCCACCAACACCATGCCCCTGCTGGCGCATGTGTTTGAAGAAATGGGCGCGCTAGACCGTTTGGCGGGCTTCACATCGCGCTTTGGCGCGGCGTTCTATGGCCTTCCCGTATCGGGGAAAACCCTCACCCTGACCAAATCCGCCGCCCCCACGATCTGGCCCGAAAAGCTGGACACAGGCGCGGGGCCCGTCACCATTTTCAACCCCGGCTTTCCTGTGTTTTGGCAGGTGGCCGATTGATTTCACATAGGCGCAAATATCCTCGCCGAAGGCTGCCGACATTAAGGACAGATGCCTGCGGCGCAAGTATTTAAGCCAAAATGAAAGCGCGAAAGGCACGTCCATGATCCCCACCTCCTTCCCCCCAGCCGATGAAATTGCCCGCCTGACCGCGCGCGCGCTGCTGGAAATTAAGGCCGTGCATTTCAATGCAGATCAGCCCTTTACGCTGGCCTCGGGCCTGCCCAGCCCCACCTATATTGATTGCCGCAAGCTGATTTCCTATCCGCGTATCCGATCGACCTTGATGGATTTTATGTGCGTTACAGTGATGCGCAATGCGGGGTTCGAGGCGTTTGACAATATCGCGGGCGGCGAGACGGCGGGCATCCCCTTTGCCGCGCTGGTGGCCGAACGTATGGCCCTGCCCATGACCTATGTGCGCAAAAAGCCAAAAGGATACGGTCGCAATGCCCGCATCGAAGGCGCGATGCGCGAAGGCCAGCGCGTGCTGCTGGTTGAAGATTTAACCACCGACGGCGGATCGAAACTGTCCTTTGTCGATGCCATCCGCGAGACGGGGGCAAGCTGCGCGCATACGGCGGTGATCTTTTATTATGGGATTTTCCCCGAAACCACCCAGCGATTGGCAGATCACGGCGTGGCGCTGCACCATCTGTGCACATGGTGGGATGTCTTGGCCGAAGCGCGCGCGCAAGGCGCATTTGATGCGGCCACCTTGGCCGAAGTAGAGGTGTTCTTGCAAAACCCCCGCGCCTGGCAAGAGGCGCGCGCCTAGGCGCCGTTCTGCATGATTTTTTCGGGGACGGGCCTGTGTATCCTTTGGGGATAAGCGCCGAGCGAATCTGCGCGCCTACCTTTTTGCCGCAAGATATGGTAGGTTTGTTTGCGACATGCCCAACGCATACGCCCTTTTCGCACTTTCGCCCGCAACGCCCCCCAAAGATATCCACATTGCACAGCGCGGCGTTTCGGCAGTAGCAAGGGCTTTCAGATTGGCCAGAACTGGCCAGAAAAGAGGACGCGATGAACGAAGTTGCCACGCTGCGCCCGATGCTTCCCGCCGCCGCCGAAGCCGCGAACACCGATGTCCTGCCCCAAAATATCGAGGCCGAGCAGCAGCTTTTGGGCGCGATTCTGACCAATAATGATGTCTATGATCGCATCAGCAGCCTTGTTAAACCCGAACATTTCTTTGACCCCGTGCACCAGCGCATTTTTGAACGCGCCGCCGCCCGTATTCAAAAGAACGCCATTGTCAGCCCTGTCACCCTGAAACCCTTTTTCGAAGAGGATGAAGGGCTGAAGGAACTGGGCGGGCCGTCTTATCTGGTGCGGCTGGCGGGGGCGGCGATTTCGGCCTATGCGGCGCGCGATTATGCGCAGATGATTTATGATCTGGCCGTACGGCGCGAATTGATCGCGCTGGGCCGCGATATTGCCGCCAAGGCGGGCAAGGTCGAAGTCGACAGCGAGCCGAAAGAACAAATCATCGAGGCCGAGCAGCGCCTGTATAAGCTGGGCGAGCAGGGCGTGGCCGAGCGCGGCTTTCAATCTTTCCTCAAAGCCGTCACGCAGGCGGTGGATGTGGCCAATGCCGCCTATCAGCGCGATGGCGGGCTTGCGGGCATTTCCACGGGCCTGATTGATTTGGATAAGAAACTGGGCGGGCTGCATCCATCGGATTTACTGATCCTTGCGGGCCGCCCATCCATGGGCAAAACCTCGCTTGCGACCAACATCGCCTTTAACATCGCCAAGGCGCATCGGCGTGGCGTGCTGCCCAATGGCGATCAGGGCAGTGTGCAAGGCGGGGTTGTGGGGTTTTTCAGTTTGGAGATGAGCGCCGAGCAGCTGGCCGCGCGTATCTTATCCGAAGCGGCCGAGATCCCATCCGAACAGATCAGGCGCGGTGATATGACCGAGGGCGAATTTCGCCGCTTTGTCGAGGCAGCCAAGGCGCTGGAAACCTGCCCTCTGTTTATCGACGACACCCCTGCCCTGCCCATATCGCAAGTTGCCGCGCGCGCGCGCAGGCTCAAGCGTACGCATGGGCTGGATGTGCTGATTATCGACTATTTGCAGCTACTTAAAGGCAGCAGCAAAGAAAACCGCGTGCAAGAAGTGTCGGAAATCACCCAAGGGTTGAAGGCCATCGCCAAGGAATTGAACATTCCCGTCGTGGCCCTATCACAGCTGTCGCGCCAAGTGGAATCGCGCGAGGATAAGCGCCCGCAGCTGTCAGACCTGCGCGAATCAGGATCGATTGAACAAGACGCCGATGTGGTGATGTTCGTCTACCGCGATGAATACTATAAGGAACGCGAAAAGCCAGGCGATCACGAGTTGGATAAAATGGCGCAGTGGCAGGCCGTGATGGAACAGGTGCATGGCAAGGCCGAGGTTATCATCGGCAAACAGCGCCACGGGCCAATTGGGTCGGTTGAACTGGCGTTCGAAGGGCAATTTACCCGCTTTTCCAACCTTGCCAAAGCATGGCAGGGTGGCGGCACAGACAAAGACGTGGGGTTTTAATGCGGTCTTATTCCTTTACTCATGCCATCACGCGCCTGCCCGCGCCAAGCATTTTGGACGGGCTTCGCGCGGTAGACACGGGCGCGCCCGATTTGGCGCTGATGTTGCGGCACCACGGCGATTATTCGGCGGCGCTGGCGGACACGGGGGCGACGGTTATCCAACTGCCCGCCCTACCCGCTTATCCCGATTCTGTTTTTGTCGAAGACACCGCGCTGTGCCTGCCCGAAGGGGCGGTAATCATGCGCCCTGGCGCGCCCACCCGTTTGGGCGAGGCGGGCGAAATGGCCCCGAATCTGGCCGCGCTTTACCCCAATCTGCGCCGTATCACGGGCGCAGATAGCTTTATCGAGGCGGGCGACATTCTGATGTGCGAGGGCGAGGTGCTGGTTGGCAGATCGGCCCGCACCAATGGCGCAGGCATCGCCGAACTGGCGGGGATTTTAGCGGGTTGGGGCATCAAAACCCGCGAGGTGTTCACCCCCGCTGGCGTGTTGCATTTCAAAACCGATTGCAGCCTGATGGACGAGGACACCATCCTTGCCACGCCGCGCCTTGCGGCATCGGGCTGTTTTGATGGCTACCGCATCATCCACACAGGCGCGGGCGAAGAGGCCGCCGCCAATGCCATTCGGTTCAACAATTTGGTGCTGATGGCCGCAGGGTTCCCGCGCACGCGCGATGCGCTGGTAGGCGCGGGTTATGACGTGCGCGAGATTGGCAACAGCGAATGCGCCAAGCTGGATGGCGGCATGTCCTGCCTATCCTTGCGCTTTACCCCGCCAAGCTGATCGGGCATAAGGGGAAAAAGCCTTAGGTTGCAGATGGCCCCCACCCATAAAACACCCCCTAAAAAACCGCCCGCATTCAATATCATCGCCGTGGCGCAGGCGGGGCGGCTGGGGTACGAGGCGGCTTTGCTGCTTGCCAGCCTGCGCGCAAGCAACCCCCACTTTCAAGGCCGCGTTTTGCTGGCCGAACCGCAGCCTGGGCGGCTGTGGCCAAAGGATCCGCGCATTCCAGATGGGCCGCTGCGCGCGGCGCTGCTGGGCATGGGGGCAGAATTTGTGCCCTTTGAGTCCCGCGAATTCGGCGCGCCCTATGCGATTGGCAACAAAATGGAATGCCTGTCCGCCATGCCCGACGCGCCGTTTTTGTTTTTGGATACTGATACCTTGATCACGGGCGATTTGGGCAGCGTGGGGTTTGATTTTACCAAACCCTCGGCCTCTATGCGGGGAGAAGG
>JAIXVS010000048.1 GCA_027482795.1 Rhodobacter sp. | reverse complement strand
GCCCCTTTGTGCCGCCTTTGAAAGGGATCGAAGATGTAGGCTTTGTGACATCAGACACGCTGTGGGACGCATTGAAAACCCACAAAACCGCGCCCAAGCGGTTGGTGGTTTTGGGTGGTGGGCCGATTGGCTGCGAACTGGCGCAAAGCTTTGCGCGGCTTGGCTCTGATGTCACCCAAATTGAAATGGCGCCGCGCCTGATGGGGCGCGAAGATGTCGATGTATCCGCTGTTGTGCAGGCGTCGCTGCAGGCCGATGGGGTGCAGGTTTTGACAGGGCACAAGGCACTGGCCTGCGGCGTGACAAAGGGTGAAAAGTGGATCGAGGTTGAGGCAGGCGGCACAACGCGCCGCATTATCTTTGACCAGATGATCGCCGCCGTTGGCCGCGCACCGCGTCTGACGGGCTTTGGTCTGGAAGAACTGGGCATCAAAACGGGCCGCGTTGTGGAAACCAACGCGTATTTGGAAACCCTATTCCCACATATTCTGGCCGCGGGCGATGTGGCTGGCCCCTATCAGTTTACCCATACCGCCAGCCATCAGGCGTGGTTTGCCGCCGTAAATGCCCTGTTTGGCAGTTTCAAACGATTCAAGGCCGATTACCGCGTGATCCCTTGGGCCACCTTTACCGACCCCGAGGTTGCCCGCGTTGGCCTATCGGAATCCGAAGCTGTGGCGCAAGGCATCGCGCATGAGGTGACGCGCTATGACATTGGCCATCTTGACCGCGCGATTGCCGATGGGGCGGCACATGGCTTTGTCAAAGTGCTGACACCGCCCAAAAGTGACAAGATCTTGGGCGCGACCATCGTTGGGCCGCATGCGGGCGATGTGATGGCCGAATTTGTTCTGGCAATGAAGCATGGGCTGGGCCTGAACAAAATTCTGGGCACGATCCATATTTACCCTACCTTGGCCGAGGCTAATAAATTCGCCGCAGGCACTTGGCGGCGCGCACATGTGAACCCGCGCTTGCTGGCTGTGGTGGAGCGATTCCACACATGGCAGCGCGGTTAGACGATGGAATGAAAGGAAAAACGACATGAAACGCCTGATCACCGCGGCAGCCTTGGCCACTGGCCTTGCTACCCCCGCACTTGCCGATTGGCAGGCCACCTTGGATGCAGCACGGGGCCAGACAGTGTATTGGAACGCATGGGGCGGCGATGCGCGCACCAATGATTTCATCGCATGGGCCAGCGCGCAGCTAGAGGCGGATTATGGTGTTCGGATCGAACAAGTCAAACTGACAGACACCGCCGAGGCGGTCAGCCGCGTTATCTCGGAAAAGGCGGCGGGGCAGGATACGGGCGGCAGTGTGGACATGATTTGGATCAACGGGCCAAACTTTTTGGCGATGAAGGATCAGGGCCTGCTGCACGGCCCATTTGTGGCCGATTTGCCCAATGCGAAATATCTTGATCTTTCCCCAACCTCGCCCAATTCGGTGGATTTCACGACCCCTGTCGATGGGCTGGAAAGCCCGTGGCGGCTGGCGAAATTTGTCTTTACCTATGACAGCGCCCGCGTGGCCGCGCCGCCCGCCAGCATGGCGGAATTTGCCACTTGGGCCGCTGCCAATCCCGGCCGTGTGACACATCCAAACCCCTCTGATTTTATGGGTGCAACCTTTTTGAAGCAGGCGCTGATCGAATTGGCGCCCGATGCTGCCGCGTTACAATCTCCCGTCACCGATGCCGCATTTGAAACCGCAACCGCCCCACTGTGGGCATGGTATGACAGCCTGCGGCCAAACCTGTGGCGGGGGGGTGCGGCCTTTCCCGAAAACCAATCGGTGCAGGATCAGCTGCTGAATGACGGCGAAATTGATATTTCCCTGTCGTTCGATCCTGCCTCTGCCGCCGCAGGTATTGCGCAGGGCCTATTGCCAGAAACCACCCGCGTTTTTGTGCCCAAGGGTGGCAGCTTGGGCAATGTTAGCTTTGTGGCCATTCCCTATAACGCGGCGCATATTGATGGGGCAAAGGTTGTGGCGAATTTCCTGCTGGACCCCGCAACGCAGGCCCATATGCAAAACATCGAAGTGCTGGGTTCCTATTCCGTCCTTGATCCTGCCAAGCTGGATGATGCAGCCAAAGCCGCCTTTGCCGCCCTGCCCAGCGCCCCCGCCCTGCCAAAACTGGAAGATTTGGGCGCAACTTTGGCTGAACCTCACGCCAGTTGGATGACCCGTTTGGCCGAGGAATGGGCCAAGCGCTATACGAAGTAACGTGCGGCAAGCCCTGCCAGAGAAAGCCTTGCGCGCGGCGGTGCTGGTCATCGCCGCGCTAGCGCTGTTTGCGCCAATTGCCGCTGGGCTTTGGCATAGTGCGGGCGCGGCGCTGGGGCATTTGCCTGCGCTGGGCAGTGTGGGGCCCAGCCTTGCGCCGCTGCAAGATTTGGTGACGCAACCCGGCTTTGCCACTGCGCTGCGGCTGACGTTGGGTACAGGATTCACCGCAACCCTGCTGTCATTGGCCCTTGCCATTGCACTGGCCGCCGCCATCACGAATGGGCCTGCACGGATTATCTCGCGCGTTTTGGCCCCGTTTTTGGCCATGCCCCATGCCGCAATGGCGGTGGGGCTGGCCTTTGTGCTTGCCCCATCGGGGTGGATCGCCCGCGCGCTTGCCCCTGTTTTCGGCTGGGCGCGCCCGCCTGATTTGGCATCGGTGAATGATGCCTTTGGTGCGGCGCTGATATTGGGATTGGTTATCAAAGAAACACCCTTTCTGCTGCTGGTTATTCTGGCCGCGCTGACGCAAATTCCGCTGCGCGCGCATATCCATACGGCGCAATCGCTGGGCTATGGGATAGGCGCGATTTGGGCCAAAGTCATCGTGCCGCAGCTTTGGCCGCTTATTCGCCTGCCTGTCTATGTCGTGCTGATCTATAACCTATCCGTTATTGATATGGCGCTGATCCTTGGCCCATCTAATCCGCCAACAGCTGCTGTTTTCATCGCGCGGATGTTTTCCAGCCCCGATTTGGCGCAAATTATGCCTGCATCGGCAGGGGCAATTTTGCTGGGGCTATTGGCGGTGGCCAGTATTGCGGCGCTGTGGGGCGGCGCGCGCGCCATTGCCCGATTTGGCCCAATTTGGGTGCGGCGCGGTGGGCGTGGCGCACCCCTCAACACCCTGTTCTTTGGCACCGCCATGCTGGGCGGGGCGCTTTTGCTGCTCGGCGCGGCAGCGATGGTTTCGCTGGCGCTATGGTCGCTGGCGTGGCGCTGGCCTTGGCCTATGCTTTTGCCCGAAAGCCTGTCGTTCGCCGCTTGGGCCCGCGCGCTGGGCGATTTTGGCCCTGAGCTGGCCATGACCGCGCTGATTGCGCTGGCCAGCACGGCAATCTCGCTGGTACTGGCGGTGGCGTGGCTGGAAACGCAAACCCCTTCGCGGCGCGAGGCGCTAATTTACCTGCCGCTGCTGATCCCGCAAATATCTTTTCTGTTTGGGATGAACATGATGCTGTTACAGTTTGGTGCGCAGGGCAATATTGGTGCGGTGATTTGGGCGCATCTGTTGTTTGTGTTTCCCTACATGATGATCGCGCTGACAGGGCCTTGGCGCGGGCTGGATCCGCGCTATGCCCACGCCGCAGCCTCACTTGGGGCGGGCCGATTGCGCCAACTTTGGGCGGTGAAACTGCCCCTGCTGCTGACCCCGATCTGCGCCGCAATGGCCATTGGCGTGGCGGTGTCTGTGGCGCAATATCTGCCCACGCTGTTCCTTGGCGCGGGGCGTATTGGCACGCTAACGACCGAAGCGGTGACGCTGGCATCTTCGTCGGACAGGCGGATCACGGGAGTGGTGACCAGCCTGCAAACAACCCTGCCCTTTGCGGCCTATCTGCTGGCATTCGTCATCCCCAAACTTGCGCATAAAAATCGCAGCGCCTTGCAAGGAGCCGCCGCATGAGCCTGATTTTGCAAGATATTTGCATCACGCCCAAGGGCGGCGCGCCTTTGTTTGCACCGCTATCGCTGACCATAGCCGCTGGGCAAATAGGCGCTGTGATGGGGCCATCGGGGGTGGGGAAATCTACGCTACTTGCGGCCATCGCGGGGCACCTGCCGCAGGGGTTTGCCCTGACGGGCGAAATCACCCTAAACGGCGCGCGCATGAACTCTACCGCCCCCCAGTTGCGCCGCATCGGGCTGATGTTTCAAGACGCGCTTTTGTTTCCGCATCTGTCTTTGGCCGATAATCTGGCCTTTGGCCTGCCTGCCCAAATCAAGGGCAAGGCTGCGCGCAAGGCGGCGGTGGAGCAGGCGCTGGCAGCCGCGGGTCTTGCAGGAATGGGCGCGCGCGACCCTGCTACGCTGTCTGGCGGCGAGAGGGCCCGCGCCGCATTGATGCGCAGCCTTTTGGCTCAGCCGCAGGCGATTTTGCTGGACGAGCCGTTTTCCAAGCTGGACACAGCCCTGCGCGCGGGCATCCGCGCCTTTGCCTTTGACCATATCCGCGCGCGCGCAATTCCTGCCCTAATTGTCACCCATGATGCCAGTGATGCAGCGGCGGCAGGTGGGCCAGTTCTTAACCTTGGCGGGCAAGCGGGCTAAGCTGCGCACTGGCACGTGGGGGCAAGTTGTGGCAAGTTCGTAAAAACGGAGCGATTGATAGATGACGCAAAACCCCGCCACCGCGAAAGTTGCCCTTGTGACGGGGTGTTCGGGGTTTATCGGCTACCACCTATGCGTGCGGCTTTTGGCGGCGGGGTGGCAGGTGGTGGGGGTGGACAGCCTATCGGATTATTACGATGTCACCCTAAAGCAGCGCCGCCAAGATATGCTGACGGCGCATGATAGGTTTCAGGTGGTTAATGCCGCGATAGAGACGCCGAATTTGCTGATGGATCTGTTCAAAACCCATCGCCCATCGGCGGTGTTCCATTTGGCCGCGCAGGCAGGTGTGCGCCATTCTATCGATGCGCCGCGCAGTTATTTGACCAGCAATATCGACGGTACGTTTGAACTGCTGGAAGCCGCGCGCGCCTATCCGCCGCAGCATATTCTGCTGGCGTCAACCTCGTCGGTTTATGGGGCGAATACGGCGATGCCCTACCGCGAAACTGACAGGGCCGATCATCAGGTTAGCTTTTACGCCGCCAGCAAAAAGGCCGTGGAAATGATGGCCCACAGCTATGCGCATCTGTATGACCTGCCCGTCACTGCGTTTCGGTTTTTCACTGTGTATGGCCCGTGGGGTCGCCCCGATATGGCCCCGATGAAATTTGCCAAGGCGATTTTGGCGGGCCAGCCGATTGATGTGTATAACCACGGCGATATGCAGCGCGATTTTACCTATATTGATGATTTAATCGAGGCGATTATGCGCCTGATCCCCGCCGTACCGCAGCGCCCTGCTATGGGCGCAGTGCCAATGGCGGGCGATAGCCTTTCGCCTGTAGCCCCGTTTCGCGTGGTCAATATCGGCAATTCCCACCCCCTTCGGCTGCTGGATTTTATCGCCGCCATGGAACAGGCCTTGGGCGCAAAAGCCCAGCGCAATTTACTACCGATGCAGGCGGGGGATGTTGCGGCCACTTGGGCAGATACAACGCTATTGCAAAGGCTTACAGGCTATGCGCCCAGCACCGATATTGGCGCGGGGCTTGCCGCCTTTGCCGATTGGTATCGCGGGTATCGCCCAAACACCTAAGCGTTAGGCCACGCGGTTGCCTGCCACCCATGTGCCGCGCGGGCTGGCCGTGCCTGCGATACGCGCCACGCGGATAACATCCGCCCGCGCGCCCAGCATCAGCGATCCGCGATCTTTTAGGCCCGCCGCCTGCGCGGGGGCAGAGGTGGCCGTGCGCACCCCGCGCGCCACATCGCCCCACAAATCGCCTAGCATCAGCGCCGCTGACAACAGGGCAGAGGGCACATAATCGGATGAAACGATATCCAGCAAATCCATTTCAGCCAAAACATGCGCGGCCACATTGCCCGAATGCGATCCGCCACGGATCAGGTTTGGCGCGCCCATCATCACCGCGATGCCAGCCGCGCGGCAGGCGCGGGCAGCCTCTACCGTAGTGGGAAATTCGGCAAAATGCGCGCCGTGCCGCGCCGATGTTTCAACCTGCTCGGCTGTTGTATCATCATGGCTGGCCAGCACTGCGCCAAAACGGCGCGCTTCGGCCACGGCGGCAGCCTCGTGCGCTGCACCAAGGCGGGCGGATAGGGCGATTTGACCCTCGACATGGCTTTCAAATTCAGATTCGTTCAGCCCGTGCTTGCCGCAGACATAGGCGCGCAATTGCGTCAGGTCGCGAAACTGCCGCTGACCTGGGGTATGATCCATCAGGCTGACAATGCCGATGCGGTCTTCGGGGCCAAATTTGGCAAGCTTCGCGATCAGGGTTTCTGAACACACCTCGGCGCGCAGATGCAGAAAATGGCTGATCCGCAGGGCGCTTTTGCTGCGCAAATCCAAAATTTCATCGGCCAAAAGGCGGGCATATTCGCCATAGTTCGCCTTGTTGTTGGAAACGACCGAGCCCACGCGCAGCGCATCAAAAACGGTGGTGATGCCCGTGCTGGCAAGTTCCCCATCATGGGCGATAATCGCGCTGGCATGGGGCCAGTTCACGCGCGGGCGCGGTTCGATGTGGCGTTCTAAATTGTCTGTGTGCAGTTCAATCAGACCTGGCATGACCAAATCGCCTTCGCAATCCAGCGCGCCTGCGGGCACTGTCTTGCCATGGTCAATCGCCGTGATATTCCCATCTTCAAAGGTCACAGCGCCGCTGATCACTTCGCTGGGTAGCACCAGCATGGCATTTGCAAGGATGGTTTTGGTCATAATCGAAACTTTCAAAGTGGTGGGTCGCGGTATGGTGGATAACTGTCACAGGCTTGTGACATTGGGCGGGTAGGCGGCGCAGCTATGATGAAGATGAACCGATATGCGATTTATTATGCGCCGCCAGCAGGCGCTTTTGCGGATGCTGCGGCCACTTGGCTGGGCTGGGATTTGGCCAGTGGCTGCGCCGTGCCCCCTGCGGGCGTGTTGGGCGGGCAAGATATCACCCAAACCCCGCGCAAATACGGCTTTCACGCCACCATAAAGCCGCCATTTCGGCTGGCCGAGGGTGTGGATATTTCGCAATTGCAACAGGCCACCCAGCAGCTTGCCGCCAGTATGCAGGCCGTGACCCTGCCCGCGCTGAAGCTTACGCTGCTTGAAGGGTTCTTGGCCCTGATCCCCGCCGCGCCCAGCGCCGATTTGCAAGATTTGGCCGCCGAAGTGGTGCGCGCGCTGGACCCTTACCGCGCGCCGCTGACCATGGCCGAAATCGCCCGCCGCAGGCCCGAATTGCTGACCGCGCGGCAGCGCGAATTGCTGGGGATATACGGCTATCCCTATGTTATGGAACAGTTTCAGTTTCATTTGACCCTGTCTGGCGCGCTGGCCGCCGAACAAGCCACCCCCGCCATGGCAGCCGCGCAAAGCCATTTCGCAGGGGTGATCCCGCAGCCCTTTGTCATTGCCGATCTGTGCCTGTGCGGCGAGGATGATCTGGGCCAATTCCACCTTTTGCACCGCTATCCCCTGATGGCCTGAAGCAATCGGGCGATGCCAATCTCGGGCGCGCCGTCGTTGGAGACTTCAAGATAGGGCACCCCCTCGGGCAGGCCTAAATCGGCGCGGGCAAGGCGGGCTTCGATATCGGCACGGCTTTCGCGGCCCCGCGCGGCAAGGCGCTGCGCCAGCAGGGCGGCAGGCGCGGTAATCAGCAAAATCTGCATCTGGGGAAATGCCGCCTGCGCCTGCGCAATCGCCCCGCGCGATCCGTTGAGCAGCACTGTGCGCCCCGCCGCCAATGGGGCAAGCTGGGCATGGGGCACGCCGTAAAACAGCCCATGCGCCTGCCAATGCAGCGCAAATGCGCCCGCTGCTAAACGGGCCTGAAACTGGGCCTCGGTGCAGGGTTCAAACGGCTCCCCCTGCCCCGTTTGCGGGCGCGAGATAACCCGCTGCGCCCAATGCAGGCTGGAATCGGCGGCAAGTGCCCCCGCCAACAGCGTATCTTTGCCCGCGCCCGATGGGCCGACGACAAAGAACAGCTTGCCGGGGGACGCCGAGGTCATGCGGCAGCCTTAGGGGTAAAGGCACGCACATCGATCAGGCGGTCGCAGACGCGGTCACGCGCGCCCTCATCGTGGAAAATCCCCAATATCGCCGCGCCGCGCGCTTTCGCCTCTTCGATCAGGCCCAGCACCACCTCGCGGTTGGCGGCGTCAAGGCTGGCGGTGGGTTCATCCAAGAGCAGGGCAGGAAAGGGGTGGGCAAAGCCGCGCGCGATATTGACGCGCTGCTGCTCGCCCCCCGAAAAGGTGGTGGGG